>JAGQXH010000017.1 GCA_020436695.1 Lewinella sp.
GCTTGCCGACGTTGGAAAGCCCATAATGCTCTTCATCCAGTCGATCACCTGTTCTTCTACTTTATGGGCAGCGTGATTGCCGCCCCCCAGATTGGGGTTCAATACCGAAGCCCAGAAATCGCCCATAACGCCGGAGATAGTTCCGGCCCCCATATACCAGGCCCAGAAACGTGGGTGAATAGTGCCCATCGGATAGGGAAGTATGTTTTCCTGAAATTCTTTGTATACTTCATCGGCGGCAGTGGGTTCCTGGGGCAGCGGGCTTTTAAACCCGGTCAGAACAGATTCCGGCATTTCCTCCCAGACCGGGCGCTCGCGTATGGACGACAGATAATTTACGGCATCATCCACCATTTGGTGCATCAGCGCCCGGGTGTCTTCCCAGTTTTGCGGGTCCAGGCTTTCGTCTTTGGTGGAGGATAGAATGTCGGATGGATGGTTTTGGTGCATGGTGACGGTTATTTTTCCTTTGGGAAAGGCTGATAATTTCATCTTTTTGCCTCAAAGTGAAGTTAAAAGATGTTATAAGCATACATTATTAGGAAAAGAAAAGTTCTGCCGGGATCAAATTTCGTCTTTTTGAGTGAGCTCTATTTTCCGGCCGTCCGGATCGATCACAACTGCGGTATAGCCCCATTCCATATGATCTGGTTGCTGATCAAGAATGATATTTTCGGCGTCCAATTCATTGATCAGTTTATCCAGATCTCCGACCTTAAATCCGAGTCTAAGTGAGGTGTCCGGGGTATGCTGTCCTTTCAACAAAGGGTATATTTCAAATACGACTCCATTCATGACGGCGGAATAATGTAAGGGGCCGCCGTGACGATGATACTCGAAGGATAGGCCCAGTTTTTCATAAAAACGTACTGCCGATTCCGGTGCCGGACTTCTAATGACCAGGAGGTTTAACATCTACTTCTCATTGATGATCTCCAGCGCTTTCTCCACCATTTTTTTCGACCCTACGATCATCGGTGAACGTTGGTGCCTCGATTCCGGTTGAATATCCAATATATCAATCGTTCCGTTAGTGGCCAGTCCTCCGGCCTGTTCGGCAATATAAGCCAGCGGCAGGCATTCGTACATCAACCGCAATTTCCCCTGGGGCTGTTGCTGAGTGGCCGGATACAGATAGATCCCTCCCTGCAACAGATTGCGATGAAAATCGGCGATCATGGAACCGACATACCGGGCCGAAAGACGCTGTTGTTTACAATAGTCAAGATAGTCTCGAATGCCCTGATCAAAATCGTAAAAATTGCCTTCGTTTACGGAATAGATCTTCCCGTTCTCGGGGATCTGCATTTGCGGATGTGAAAGGTAGAATTCTCCCAGTGAGGGTTCATAAGTAAATCCATTTACTCCATAACCGGTAGTATATACCAACATGGTGGATGATCCATACAATATATAGCCGCCCACGATCTGGTGCCGCCCGGTCTGAAGGATGTCTTCCTGTTGCGGGGTAGTTCCTGTCGGGCTTTTGCGGCGAAAAATGGAAAAGACCGTACCCGTAGAGATATTCACATTAACATTGGAAGAGCCGTCGATCGGATCGATGGTCACTACATATTTTGCGTCATCATTTCCGGTATAGATCACCTCATCCCGTTCTTCGGAAACGATACAACAGGTCTCCCCGCCGATACGCAGAGCCCGGCTGAAGCGAATATCCGCAATCACGTCCAGCATTTTCTGGGATTCTCCCTGGATGTTTTCCGAATCCAGTACCCCTTCAATGCCGATCAGGCCGGAGTGATTGATATCCCGATTGAGGATCTTGGCCGCCAAAGCGATATCCCGGAGTAACTGGGATAACTCCCCGGTAGCGTAAGGGTAACGGCTGCGATCTTTCTCGATAAAGCGATCAAGGGTAACGCCGACGGGTTGTGTGAATCTTTTGAGGTTTTGCCTGGACATAGGAATAGATATTTGGTTAGTATAGGAATTACGGGTACTCTACTATTTCGCTATCAACAAAATTGAATAACATAATAGTTTTTGTCAACGGACAATTCGAGGCTACATGGTTTCATTGATCCATTGCTGTCATCTCAATGCAACAATGAATCAATGAAACATCGAATCGTCTATTGAGCATGTTTTCGCGGACCTTTGTTTATGCCATTGTTTTGGCAAAGCATTATATATTCAACCAATACGTCCACTTGGCTACCAGGGCCCGGTTCTTGATCGTAAAGTTATTGGCCACATAATTGTCCGTATACACCAGGAAAAAGTCGGAAACCGGAGCAAAGCGCCACTGGAAGCGCGTATTAATATTGAAATTATCCACCTGGCTGTTGTATTGCAAGAAGGTAGTCAGGAATATATTTTTAGTAAAGGTCAGGTCGATCCGGGGACCGATCAGCAGCAGATCCGTCTGAACAGTCGGCAGGTTCAGTCGGCTGTAGCTGATGTCAAACTTGATGAATCCGTAAGGTTGATAACGATACGTCAGCGCGCCTTCCACCTGATAACGGCGACCGTTAAAAAATTCGCCCACCGTAAATTCACCGTCCCAGGCCAGCTTCTTGCGGGCATCCGATTTGTACATCAGATTCACGCTGGAATAATTGTATCCGGTAAGGGCGGATAGTGGTTCAGCGTCTGTCCGGGAAGGATCGAAGTCTTCCAGGAGATAAGTGTATTCATTACGTAGCGTAAGCCGGAGATCGCCGGTATTTCGCAATTTCGCATCCCAATATAGGCCGATCTTATGATCTGTATGCCCATAATTGGGCGTCCAGAGCATTTCCATCTCCATACCCGGACCGTGGGTGTTGAAAGGGCCGCTACGGGGATAAAAGTACATTTGTGCTTCCGGCAGCACCTGAAAATAATTGGTCCGGCGTATAAATCCTACTTCTGCATTGTAGTCGTCGCCGACATATTGATGTGCCCAGATGAAGCTGTATTTTCGCTGCCGGTGCTCCATAGTAAATCCGTGAGCAAAGGCCTTATCGTTATCACCGGGGCTGAAGGAACGGTGCACATAAGATTTTCCTACCCATTTATTATCGCTGGAAGCCAGGTTATAATCCAGGCCGATCACACGATTATAAGGATGGAAAAATTCTTCATTATCTGATTCGCTCATCGTCTGTTTATTCACGAAGATCATTCCAATATTTGATCGGCTGAAAAGCTTTCGCTGCACCGCAGCCACCGTGTAATTGTAGCTGGGCAGATCGTATTCTTCATCCTTGGCTGTTTGCATATTCAGCAGACCGGCCCGCCAGTTCCTGTCTAATTTTCCGCTCAAACGAGCACCATAGATAATCGGGTTCTGAATACTGATCTCCTCGCCTTCCTCATCCAGCACCTTGGCCGAACCGATCCGACGGGAGAAAAAAGGATTGATCCGCTCCTCTCCGAAACTGCCGAACAGGTCGGCATTTTCCAGAAAAAACTGCCGCCTTTCGGGGAAAAACACCTCAAATCGCTCCAGATTAAGTACCTGCTGGTCCACTTCTACCTGGGAAAAATCAGGATTGACGGTCAGGTCCAGGTTCATACTGGGTGTCAAACCGATCTTGGCATCTCCACCAATTGAAAAATCGCCATCCGATGGAAGGCGCTCTTCGTAATTTTTGCTGACCCCTCCGGAAATATAGGGAATGACTGCTATGCTGCTGCTGCTTTTTTTAGGCGCTTCTTCCCATTCCATCACCCCCATGTAAGCCAGGCTCATAATGAGCTGATTTTGCGGAATGTGATGCCAACTGGAACGGGTATTGGACTGGGTGTCCATGCGGTAGCTGTTGAATTTCCATTCTTTCACATTTTCCTTGAAGCGCAGCGTGCTGAACGGGATGGCCAGTTCACATACCCAATAGCCATCGTGGATCTTGGCCATGCCCTTCCATTTATTATCCCAGGATTCGTCAAAATCCTCGCGCACACGTCCCCCGTTGGAGATCAGGGCTTCCCGCCGGACGCCGTACGGATTCATCCCGAACACAAAGGCATTGGTCCGGTCGCTGAACGGATCAAACAGAAATGTAATGTTGTCATTTCCCCCGGCACGGTAGTCCCGCCGCAGGGAAGGGATCACGTAATCTCGGCCAACGGAATAACATTTTGCACCAATGTAGAGATACTGATCATCGAAGACCATGTAGATCTCCGTTTGCACCGGCGCCAGAGCCGTATCCGTAGGGAAGTTCGACCAGAAATCTTTTGCAGGCTGGCTTTTCATCCAGACCTCTTCATTCAGATCCCCATCAATAACGAGCGGTTGATCGGTTCGGCCGACAAACATATGGGGTATCGGCCGATCTTCGTTCGCGAAGGCAGTTTTTACGAAAGGAAAGCAACATACCAGCAAGAGTAATAACCAATAGCGATTCATGAGCAAATTGAAGCTAATAATGAAATAGGGAAATAAGTAACAAATTCAAGCTTCCGGTATTAGTATTTTGGGTCGTGTCATAGAAACGATCGCACGCTTGGTCAGGAGATTGCAAGATAATAAAGGTACGGTCTACCGCAATCAGAAAAATTGCAAAATCTATCCGGCACAGGTGGAATTTTGTAATTTTCGGCTGATCTGCATTCGCTCCGTTTTCGGTCAATGCAACGAATTGGCCGGTCTAACTGTATATTATACATGGTTCAAAGCAAATTGGTAAAAGTATTACTGGCACCGTTCTCGCTGCTCTATGGCCTGATCATGAGTCTGCGGGACTTTTTCTACCGTAAAGGCCTGCTCAAATCTGTAGAGTTCAATCTGCCGGTTATTTCGGTGGGCAATCTCTCGGTAGGAGGCGCCGGCAAAACGCCCCATATCGAGTACATTATTTTATTACTTCGCGACTATATCAATATTGCTACCCTCAGCCGGGGCTACCGCCGAAAAACCCGTGGATACCTGGAAGTACAACCGCGGATGACGGTGGAAGAAGTAGGTGACGAACCGCTGCAATTCAAACGAAAATTCCCGGACATAATGGTGACGGTTTCCGAAAGCCGGTCTTTCGGTATTCCACAGATCGTTTCATTGAAACCCGAAACGCAACTGATCCTGCTCGATGATGCCTTCCAGCACCGCTCGGTACAACCGGGGCTGAATATCCTGCTCACCGAATTCAATCATCCATTTACCCGGGATTATCTGCTGCCTTCCGGTCGCCTGCGGGAATGGCGTTCCGGCTACGAGCGTGCCGATATCATTGTGGTGTCCAAATGTCCTCCTGAATTGAGCGAGGCTCAGCGGGACGCCTTTATAGAAGAGATCAATCCGCTTCCACACCAGCAGCTCTATTTTTCGTACTACCGCTATTTTCGTCCATACTATATTTTTGACGGTCGTTACCGGGCCCGTCTGGAACAGGACTGGGATGTGCTGCTGATCAGCGCTATTGCCCGCACAGAGTACCTTACGGACTATCTATCCGGTCAGGCAGGCACGATCCGGTCACTCGAATTCGAAGATCACCACTACTTTACCAAATCGGATATGGGGGATCTCAAGCGAGCCTTTGACCAGCTGTCTTCCCCCAAGAAGATCATTATTACCACCGAGAAAGATGCCATGCGTATGGAATCACACCGGCAGTTCCTGGTTGAGCAGCGATTACCTATCTTTGTATTACCTGTACAGGTCCAATTCCATTTCAACCAGGGAGCTCAATTTGATGAACAGATCAAAAACTTCCTGCTCAACTTTAAAGTATAGCCATTGAATCCGCTGTTGTACGCTCTTTATCAACTGCTCAAAGTCATCGTCCGGCTTGCTTTACGGATATTTTATCCGTCCAAGAAATACATTCATGCAGAGCGGTTGCGGTTTGACTATCCTGCCATACTGGTGTCCAACCACCCCAACACCCTGCTCGACCCCCTGACCGTAGCTGCCAAAACCCAAAAGCTCGTTTTCTTTCTGGCTAATGCCGGACTTTTTAAATCCGCTTTCGGCAATTGGTTTTTCAATACCTTCTTCTGTATCCCCGTTACACGGCCACAGGATACCAACGGGCAAAAAAAGGTCAGCAATGAAGATTCCTTCGCCCGGGCAAACGAGCATCTCACCCGTGGAGGCATTTTGTATATTGCACCGGAAGGCACCAGCGAAATGGAGCGACGTCTGCGGCCACTGAAGACCGGCACGGCTCGTATTGCGCTTAGTACGGAAAAGAAAAACGATTACAAACTGGGGATGGCCATCATACCGGTCGGCTTGACCTACTACCGGCCCCGTATTTGCGGCAGTCGCCAGATCGTCAACGTTGGCCAGCCTATATTCCCGCAACAATATGCCGAAGCCTACGAAGCAGATCCCATCCAGGCTACCCGTTCACTTACGGCCGATCTGGAAAACGAAATGCGGACTTTACTGATCGATACTAAAGATGAAACGGAAGATCAGCGGTTGCGTCTTTTGGAATCCATCCGGCAGAATGACTCCCCTCTCGCGGGAGAGGAGCGCTTCCGGCGGGAAATAGCCTTGCTCCAGGAGATGCGCCGGATTAGTGATCCTCTATTCTTTGAACAGCTCGATACCTACGGTCAGTTGCTTAAAAAATACGAGATCAGAGATCAGGCGGTAGCTAAGGAAGGGAAGGCCGGTGGGCTTTCTCTGATGACTGTATTAGCGCTACCGGTTTATGTCTACGGCTGGATCAACAACTATCTGCCCACCCAGATACCGGTGTGGATCGACCGAAAAATGGATCTTTATCCAGGCTATACCGCAACGGTTAAAATACTTGGTGCGCTGATCACCATACCTTTATTTTACTATCTACAGATGAAACTGGTGGGCTGGTTGTTTGGTGCGGGCTGGAAATGGCCTTATCTACTCAGTTTGCCGGTAACGGCATGGGTAGTCTGGAAAATATCCGGACGTTTACGCAACTGGAAGGTCAGAAGACGCTACCAAAGTTTAAGTGCGGAACAAAAGAAGGAATTGGCAGATTTGCGAAAAAATGTGCACCCCGGCAATTGAGGGTACACATCCGTTCATTTTGCCGTACCCATCCGAGTCTGAAAGGCCGGAAATTTGGGCCGCTAACCTTCGCTTATCTCCGGAATAATCCGGCGACGAACAGTACAACTACGGCACCCACAACTGAAGTAATAAGAGCTCCCAGGAGACCGCCACCTGAGCTGACACCTAATACTCCGAAAAGCCAGCTGCCGACAAAACTGCCGATAATACCCAAAATGATATTCCAGAGCAGGCCAAATCCTCCTCCTCTCATTAGAGTACCGGCAATCCATCCGGCTACGGCGCCAATCGCCAACGTGATTAATAATGTTGTTAGATCCATTGGTTAGTGTTTTAGTTATCCATTAAGACGTGGCCTACCCTTCAAAAGTAACAGCAACGCTTTCCTTCGGCCAATTTATCCGGTAATCCATGTCCGCATTTAAACTACTGGATATTTGGAAACTTGGACGTTGGGATCTTGGGATTCATCCCAATATCCCAATATCCCAACATCCCAACATCCATTTGTCCAGTACTAAGGTCCACATTGTATTATTTGCTTAGGCGACTTATTCTCAATAACTTTCCAGGAGTATTACAATGGGACAAGTTTTGCACCAGACGACGTCCGCTAAAAACCCGACTATGTTTCAAAACTATCTAAAATCTACTTTCCGAAGCCTGCTAAAGAACAAACTCTACAGCGGCATCAACATCCTGGGGCTGGCGGTTGGCCTCGCAGCGGTAATGCTCATTCTGTTATATATCCGTTTTGAACTGAGTTACGACAATTTCCACGAGCAGGGAGATCAGCTTTACCGTATTGGCGTGGTCACCCAAAGAGGAGATGTCCCTGAAGACGACAGTTATGTGTTTACGCCACCGATAGGTCCGGCCATGGTGAGCGAATTTCCCGAGGTGGAGCAGTATATGCGATTTTCAACTCCCCGGGAGGCTTACCTTTCCTATGAAAAGGAGTCTTTCCGGCTTGACGCATTACAATATGCGGATTCCACTTTGTTTGAGCTTTTTTCTTTCAACTTATTGGCCGGAGATGCAACAACTGCCTTGAAAGCCCCTTATTCACTGGTACTGACCGAAAAGATGTCCAGGCAAATATTTGACCGGGAAAACCCGATAGGCAAAGTAGTGGTCCTGGAAGATAATCACCAGTATGAAGTGAAAGGGATTGTCGCAGACCCACCCGAAAATTCTCATTTGCAGTTCAATGCTTTAGTGTCCTTTAGTTCTCTGTTCCAGAATCCGGATCTGCACCTGGGCTGGGATGGCGGCAATCAATACATCACCTATATCAAGCTCGCACAACATGCTAGAGCTGAAGATTTGGCCGCAAAATTTCCTGCGTTCATGTGGCCGCACATCAACCAAAAATATGCTGACTTTGGGATAGCGTTGCAACCTTATCTGCAGCCGATGCAAAAGATCCATTTGTATTTCAATTCCTATTCCAATAACCTGCGCTCCAATCTATATATATTCGGAGCAGTGGGCCTGCTCATTCTCATCATTGCCTGTGTGAATTTTATCAATCTGACAACAGCCCGGGCCTCCAGGAGAGCTAAAGAGGTAGGTGTGCGTAAAGTGATCGGGGCCGGAAGGGTAGACCTTATCCGACAGTTTCTCGGTGAATCCTTTCTCATTACCGGTATCTCTTTTGCGTTGGCCCTGCTTTTGGTGACCCGGCTTTCCCCTTTGTATCGGCAGGTAATGGAAAAAAACCTCAGCCTTTCGGGGCTTACAGACCTGCCTACGGTCGGCATATTGTTACTATTGTTTTTTTCGGTGGGGCTAATTGCCGGCAGCTATCCGGCTTTTTATCTGTCATCGCTCAAGATATTGACCACTATTAAAGGCCCGTTTCAAAAAAGAGGGAGGCTAAACCTCAATCTAAGGAATATACTGGTCGTGTTCCAGTTTGCCATATCTGCCATACTGATCATCTCTACCTTTTTCATTACCCGTCAACTCAATTTTTTGGAGAATAAAGAACTGGGATTTGATAAAGAACAACTGATGGTCATACCGCTTGCCGGGCAGGATGCCGGTATGGAAATAGATAATTTAAAACAGGCGTTTGCTCAATTATCCCAAATCATACACGTATCCGCCATCTCTGAAATACCGGGCAAGGGCTTCACCCAGAATGGTTACTTACCGGAGGGCATGGAAAAACCCATAATGATCCACGTCGCAGATGTTGATGCTCAATTTCTGGAGACCTTCGGATTAGAGCTTTCGCAGGGCCGGTTTTTCGATCCGGCACGACCTGCCGATCAATCCGGGTATCTGGTCAATGAAGCTTTAGTAAAGGCACTGCATTGGGAAGAGCCTTTGGGGAAAACCATCAGTCGGGACGGAGAACACCGGGTGATCGGAGTGGTCAAAGATTTCAATTTTGCTCCCTTGTATGCTGATATCCAGCCGCTCATTCTTACTAATGCGCCCTGGATGGAAAGATTTAACTATCTATCCCTGAAAATAGCTCCCGGCAATCTGCCGGCAACGGTTAATGAAGTAAAAAAGACCTGGGACTCCGTATTACCAAATGCTCCTTTCGATTTTTATTTTCTGGACGATACGATCAATCAGGTATACCGGACGGAGATGCAGTTTCGCACCATGTTTCTCTATTTTTCTTTTCTCTCGATACTCATCGCCCTGCTAGGTATTTGGGGATTGGCCTCTTTTTCTATTGAACAGCGTGTGAAGGAAGTAGGAATACGAAAAGTACTGGGTGCTACCATCCCCGGTCTGATCGGTTTATTATCCGGAGAATTTCTGTTGCTGATCGCCTGGGCGCTTCTCATCGCCTTCCCATTGACGTGGTACGCCATGAGGCACTGGCTCGAAAACTTTGCCTACCACACACAACTATCCTGGTGGATATTCCTGCTGGGAGGGTCAATGATCCTGACGATCGCCTGGCTAACCGTATCCGTGAAAGCGATGAAGACAGCACGGACCAATCCGGTAGCCGCATTGAAACAGGAATGAGGCGTCCGATGAGCAGAAAGAGACTATATTTAAAAGATAAGATCATAAGTAATTGATGAAGAGCAAACACATCCTGTTACTGATAAGTTACTGTTACTGTTGGTTTACAGTGACATCACCGGCCCAAAGCTGGGAGACAATAGCTCCCGGGATCTGGAAAACTTCTGTAGGGGAAGCACAGCCCATTACGCTGGTGAGTACCGCCGGTGCAAGTCCTGACCTGGAGGCCCTGCAAAAATTATCTCCGGCAGATTTCCCTCTCGATCAGAAGCTGATCAAAGCGGAGGTAATTAACGGCAAAGTTCACCTGCGCTTTCCCCTGCAGCGAAATGAGGAACTATTCGGACTGGGCCTGCAGTTCAAGACCCACAATCAGCGAGGACGAATCATGACCCTGCACGTGGATCATTATGGTGGCCAGGATAACGGACGCACCCATGCACCGGTGCCCTTTTATGTTTCTACCGCCGGCTATGGAGTATTGGTTGATGCGGCCAGATATACTACGGTCTATGCCGGTACGGGTGTGCGCACCGATGCGGAGGAGCCACCGGTCCTGCGAGATAGGAATACCGATAAAGCCTGGGAAGCACAGCCTTATTCGGATGCCGTGGAAATGCTGGTACCGGCCGACGGTACGGATATCTATGTGTTTGCCGGGCCCTCCATGCTGGAAGTGGTGCAGCGATATAATTTGTTCAATGGTGGCGGCTGCCTGCCCCCCAAATGGGGACTTGGTTTTACCCAACGCGTCCCCACCCTGTATTCGGATCAAGACATTCTCAAAGAGGTAAGCGATTTTGAACAACATGATTTTCCACTCGACTTTATCGGTGTTGAGCCGGGCTGGCATTCGATGGCTTATCCCTGTACTTTTGAATGGGATGAAACGCGCTTTCCGGACCCGGCCGGGTTTCTTGGCAAACTCAGGGAAAAGGGAATAAGGGCTAATCTCTGGCTGAATCCGTATATCTCGCCGAAAGGAAGTCTGTATTCGAAAATACAACCATTTGCAGGTTCTCATACCGTATGGAACGGGCTGGTTCCCGATTTTACGCTGGAAAAGGCCCGATTGCTCTACAAAGAGCATTTTATAAAAAATCACATCGATCCGGGCGTAAGCGGTTATAAGATCGATGAGGTGGACGGCTATGATCAATGGTTGTGGCCGGATGTGGCTACTTTCCCATCGGGTACCAGTGCAGAAGAAATGCGCCAGGTATACGGCCTGCTGGTACAGCGGATGACGGCAGAATGGTTCCGGGAGAAAAACCAGCGAACTTACGGTCTCGTCCGGGCCTCCAATGCCGGTGCCAGCAGTTTCCCTTATGTAGTGTACAATGACTACTACAGTCATAAAGATTTCATCACCGCTCTGATCAACAGCAGTTTTATCGGCGTATTATGGACGCCGGAAGTGCGGGCGTCCAAAACGGCTGAAGAGTGGCTCAGGCGTATGCAATCGGTTTGTTTTTCACCAATGGCCATGCTCAATGCCTGGGCGGACGGGACCAAACCCTGGACCTTTCCGGAAGTAGAAGCTGAAGTACGGGCCGTAGCACAACTACGTATGCGTCTGCTACCTTATCTCTATACCGCTTTTGCCAGATATCACGCTGAGGGTATTCCTCCTTTCCGGGCCATGCAGTTGTTCGGAAGAGATGAGTACAGGTCCTCAAAGGAAAAAGGTCAATTCAACAGCACTGACAATCCTTATGCAGCCTATGCTACCAAAGAGATCCGTTATCAATATATGATGGGCGATGCGATCCTGGTAGCTCCTATGTTTGCAGAGGAAACCAGTCGGGAAGTCGTTTTGCCTCCCGGCAAATGGTTTGATTTCTATACGGGCGAATACGTGGGTGAGCGTGAAGTGATCACCATTACACCCGGCCTGGAACACATTCCATTATTCGTAAAGGATGGAGGGATCGTTCCCATGATCGCCGCCCGCAACCAGATGCCCGGACCGGACGAGATCCTGCCGCTTGAAATACGGCATTATGGCCGCTCTTCCGGCCAATCTACACTATATGATGATGACGGCACTACCTTTAACTACGAGCAGGGAGCCTTTTCATGGGCCACCATGCGGGTGGAGGTAAATGGTGATGATCTCAGGGGAAGTATAATCATAGAACGTCCGGAACATTTTAATTATGCACAGGAAGTGCGCTGGATTTTTATGTCCAGGCCGTGATCATAAGGATCACCACTTGCTTTTATAAGCTAAAGTTTTTATTTTTATCACATTGATTTACAAACCTCAGTTAACACAACCGTCATGATTTTACCCCCAGTTTCGTGCATGTCTACATGCCTTTCCCGCTATTTTTTAGTGCTATTCGTATTATTGCTATCCACTTCATTCCTCGTTGGGCAGCAAAACATTTCACTCAGCGTAGATGTCAATGCCGTTGATGTACAACAGATTTCGCCGGACCAAAAGCCGTATAACTGTTATCTTTCCCGTCAACCGGTCATCTCTCATCAGCAGGCATTGGATCATGATTTTTACCAGCCTTCCTGCTCCGATCCATTAATCTTTTTCAGCCGTATGCGCAACACGGTGAATCTCTCTCTGAGAGGAATTAGAGGGAACTGGGCGTATAAAAGTATCAGTGCAGACCTGGTGCTGGATGGAGAAAAGATCTCTTCTGTGGAAGTACTGGCTAATAAGATCTCTTTTCAGATCGCTCCGGCCGGCCAGTCCCAAAGGATGATGAGTTGCTTAACCGTTACCCTCTTTATACCCGAACAGGATCGGTTTATCAGCTTCGTCCTACCGGTGAAATGGAAAGAAATGGTGCAATCGGAAACTTTTGCGCTGAATGACCAAACCCCATTTCAGGTAGCCGTCCCGGATGATTATAGCACCTATATGCCTTCTTACCCTTCTTCTGATCAGGGAAAATATGTCACTCCTTTATTCTTTCCGAAAGGCACACAACTCGAACGGCGGCGACCGGGGAAAAGAATGATTGAACAGATTATGCCTACGAATGCCCGGAGTGCTGACCCAACCGAACCTGCTTTGGATGCTCCACCAGCCAGTAACCGCCCTATTGATTATAACTACCCGAGCACCATATGGATAATTCCTCAAAGTTCCAGCCCGGAAATAGAACCATCAGTTGCTCTTCAGAGATCAGTCTCACCAAAACCATCCGACTATGAGGTGGCTAATAGTCCGGCACCTGCTACATCTTCTTACATCGTTTGGAAATATCCGACAGAAAAGGGAAAAGTACTGGTATACCAGGTGCCATATTGAAAATTAAAAATGTGTATCTTATCGGGAAAATAACAGTTCCCCATGAGATCATTAATACTCGCAGCCATTTTATCTACGTGCCTGCAACTGAGCTTCGTTTGGTTGGGCTCTGCGCAGCAATCCTCTAAGCTTGTTCCGGATCGTCTTACTTTTTCCGACGATTCCAATTCTCAGATCGGCGCTACTTACAGGCTAAATGGAGTAACTATTCAGGATGGTTTCAGTAGTTCAACCATTACTCCTGGTACTGTATCTGCAGGTGGAGACCTCCTGAAGGCTATTTCAGACGGACAGGGATTTACGGTTAAGGACTTTGCACTCTTTCCGGCAAGCCGGAGTAATCTGGACCTCAAAGAGCTTACTTTTGTAACATCCGGTACTCAGGATCAGGAGACCTGGACCTTTGGTATCACCGATGTTGGTGCATTTGACGAAAACGATCAGGTCCAGTCCGCGCTATCCCTTAGGTATACCCGTGTCATCAATGGTCTTCCCATCTTCTACCCCTTACTTTTCGTCAACCCCGAAGAGGGCAATATGGGTATGGGGACGTACACTCAAGATTTTAATGCTCAACTGTACGTGCAGGAGTTCGGTCAGGACCAGATTGCGATATCGGCCAATAATACCAGTGCCACCAACGAGAGCCGTTGGGGAGTTTACAGTACTTGCCAGGGTAGTGGTACCGGCATTCGATTCGGCGTGGTAGGACAAGCCTTCACAAGTTCGGGCACCAGGTACGGCGTATTGGGAACGGCCGACCCCGACTTTGGATATGCGGTGTACGCTAGCGGGAATATGGCTTATACCGGTACCTTCAGCACTGCATCCGATCAAAAATTAAAAAAGAACATCCGGGAATTTACCGCACTGGACCGTGTGCTGCGCCTCCGCCCGAAGACTTACGAAATGAAGAGAGAAGAATTCAAGCGGATGAACCTGGCCTCCGGGCAGCGCTTCGGTTTTATTGCCCAGGAGTTACAGGAAGTATTTCCGGAACTAGTTCGCGAGCAGGTCCACGCCGCACCCTACCCGGATGGAGATAGTCTGAACGTGGAGCGAACGGATTACCTGGGAGTAGAATATATGGGGCTGATCCCCATTCTCACCAAAGCGACGCAGGAACAACAGGTACTGATCGAAGAGAATGAGGACCGCTTTCTCTCCCTGGAACGAGAAAATCAGGCACTCGAACGCAGAAACCAGGCATTGGAAAGTCGTTTGGCTCAATTAGAGGCCCTGGTAGGGCAATTGATCGAACAACAGTCGGACCAGGAAAACACACAGCATATCGGCCTGACCAACGCGCGCCTGGAGCAGAATCAGCCCAATCCTTTTAGTAACAACACCAGCATTGTACACGATATCCCCGCAACTATAAAGGAGGCTAAACTAGAGGTATCTGATGCCAACGGCCGGGTACTAAAAGTCATTTCGATCCCGCAACGTGGCCATGGGAAAACTATTCTGGAAACGGACCTGCTCACGGGAGGCACATACTTTTATAGCCTGATACTCGACGGCAAAGTGATCGATACGAAAAAAATGATTTCCGTGAAGTAAAAGATCGGCGGCTAGGCAGCAATGATTTCCCCCCATGGTTTTAATTGGTGTTATTGCCCTCGAAAGCAAATCCTCAATTACCTTTGTGCCCGTAACTTTGAAGCTATGTCCGACTAAAAGATCATGCTCCATCTCGTTTTCTGGCTCACTTTCATGGCCACGCTCCTACAGCTTGCCTACTGGCTACTGTTCTTTTCCCGGCTGGCATACTACCGGCAGGGAAAAAATATATTTCCGGCAATTGAACCGCCCCTACCGGTTTCCGTGATCATCTGCGCCCGCAATGAAGCGGAAAATCTCCGCAAAAATCTACCGCATGTACTGGAACAGGAATATCCGGATTTTGAGGTGATCGTAGTCGATGATAATTCTTCTGATAAAAGTTGGGAAATTCTTTTGGATATTAAAAATAAATATCCGATATTGCAGCTCATTCAGTTGAAAGAGCAAACGCTACCAGGCAAAAAGGTAGCATTGAGTAGGGGCATCGAAGCCGCCCGTTTTGAAAGATTATTACTTACCGACGCTGATTGTCGGCCTGTCACCAAGCATTGGCTCAGCATAATGACCCAGGCTTTACAGGGCACAACAGAGATCAGCTTAGGTTATAGTCCTTACAATCTCCACGCAGGCTTCCTCAACATCTTCATCCGCTTTGAATCTATCTACACAGCCATTCAGTATTTTTCATTTGCATTAATGAAATTACCTTACATGGGCGTTGGTCGCAACCTGGCCTATGTAAAAACTTTATTTCGCAAACATCAGGGATTTACGTCCCATGTACATATCGCCTCGGGCGATGACGATCTGTTCATCAACCAGGCAGCAAACGGCCAAAATACGGCCATTATAATCCATCCGGACACTTTTGTGGTGTCAACACCCAAGAGCTCCTGGAGAAGCTACTATTACCAAAAATCTCGACACTTGACCACCGGTAGTCGGTACAAGTTCACCCACCAGTTACTGTTGGGCGGACTAGCCGGCAGCCATGTGATGCACTACCTCGGTGTGCTGATCCTGCTGCCAACAACCTACGCGCCTGCGGTCATCCTTATGTTTTTGGTGAGAATGGGGGTAGTACTTTGGATGTACGCCCGCATCCTGAAGCTTCTCAGGGATCCTTCCCTCCTACGTTGGATTCCTCTTCTCGATGCTGCCTTTACCTGCTATTATCTCTTCTTCTCACCGGTATTATTGTTAACCACCGGTAATCTAAAAAAATGGAAATTGTAGCAAAAAAATCCCTGAGCAAAAAAGCGATTGAAGACTTTGAAATCGTAAAGCGCGCCGTAGCCGGCGATCAAAATGCCTACACACTATTGATGAACCGTTACCAGGGTTCCATCTACCGATTAATGTACAAAATGGTAAACGATCAGGAGGATGCTCACGATCTGACCATCGAAGCCTTCGGTAAAGCGTTCATCAAATTACCTTCCTACGTTCCCAACTATGCCTTCAGCACCTGGCTGTTCCGCATTGCCATCAACAACGGCATCGATCACGTAAGAAGAAAAAAATTGCGGATGTTGTCCATCGACGAGCCCGTTGAGCCGGATAGCGATCACGATTACACCATCAGCCTGCGGTCTTCTGTGATGAATCCGGAGGAGCAGGTGATTCGCCAACAACGTCAAAAACTGATGCGTGAGGTCATTACTCAGCTCAACGACAAATACCGCCAGATGATCCAGTTGCGGTATTTCGATGAACTGAGCTATGATGAGATCTCAGCCATGCTGAACATTCCTCTGGGAACCGTCAAGGCCCAGCTTTTCAGAGCAAAAGAAATGTTGTACGAACTGTTGCAAAAGCCGGGAGCAAGTGCATATCTGGATAACACAAAACGCAGTTAATGGTGCAAAACTTTACACCTGAATTTTTCGGGACCAATATACCGGCCCATCCGCCGGCAAATGTCATCCCCGAACAACTTGTTGTGAACAAAGAGGAATGTGTGCGCCCGTTGGGCGACTTCGAAAAAGAGTCATACCGGGAGGTTTAAAATATCTAACTACACCATAAATCGACGACGCCTCCGGATTATTTCCGGGGGCGTTTTTCGTTGTAGTTGCCTGGCACTTTTGATGTGTCAGGCAACTACACATTGCTAGTCAATCCCAGTTTTGGAATATAAGGACGTAGCGATCACCTGTTCATAGTACTCCTCATAATGAGGCAATATAGCCGAGAGATCAAAACGCTTGGCCTGGGCCAGGGCATTATCCCGGAATTGCTGTAGGAGTTGCGGATCTTTTAAGATGCGAATGGCATTGCGGGCCATATCTTCGATATCCCCAACTTCACTCAAAAAGCCGGTTTCCCCGTGGATGTTCACTTCCGGTAAACCACCGATATTGGAGGAGATCACCGGTACTTCACAGGCCATGGCTTCCAAAGCCGCCAGACCAAAACTTTCACTGGCCGAAGGCATCAGGAACAGATCGCCGATAGACAGGAGTTCTTCCACCGCATCCTGTTTCCCCAGAAACCGGACTTCATGACACAGATCCAGCTTACGGCAAAGCTCTTCCATGTTGCGCCTTTCCGGTCCGTCACCGATCAGGAGCAATTTGGAAGGCACTTCCTTATGTACGCGCTCAAATACCCGTATGGCATCATCGATACGTTTGACCTTACGGAAGTTTGAAATATGGATCAGAATACGTTCCCCATCGGGTGCGATGGCCTTTTTGAAGTGATCCTTATCAATCTTCTTAAAGCGCTTGAAATCCACAAAGTTGTGGATTACTTTAATATCCCGTTCGATGGGGAAATAGTCCAGTGTTTGCTGCTTCAGGCTCTCGGAAACAGCCGTAACTCCATCTGATTTATTGATGGAAAAAGCAACCACCGGGGCAAAAGCCTTATTCATACCCACCAGGGTAATATCCGTCCCGTGCAGGGTGGTCACCACCGGCAGGTAACGTCCTTCCGTTAGAAGGATCTTTTTCGCCATGTAAGCCACCGCAGCGTGCGGTATCGCATAATGAACGTGTAAGATATCCAGATCTTCAAATTTCACCACATCTACCAGTTTACTGGCCAGGGCCGTATCATAGGGTGGATACTCAAAGAGTGGATAATCCTCTCCCGTAACTTCGTGGAAAAACAGATTTTCGTGAAAGTGATTGAGCCGCGGGGGGCGCCGGTAGGTAATAAAGTGTACTTCGTGGCCCCGGTCAGCCAATCCCATCCCCAATTCGGTCGCTACTACACCGCTTCCTCCGTAAGTAGGATAGCAAACTATTCCAATTTTCATAAGTTCCTGCTGTGTGATTAATATAGGAATTCGAGATGTTTATGGCACACAGATCATATATTAAATCACTCTTCAGTAGAAAAAGTTTAATCAATAGTTTGTCGTCTTCAAAATTCGCATCGTCCGGACCTCATTTTCAAGCATTACACGCAGGAAATAAATCCCGTCGGCCTCTCCAGTGAGATCCACCGGATACTGCAGATCCGTAACCTGGTGTTCAACATCCTGCCGGATAAGCCGGCCGCGAACATCGAATAACGACAGTTGCAGATCATAAGCCCGCTCCAGCCTGATCTGCAATATACTTTTTCCGGAATTCGGGTTAGGAAATACGCGTATGTCACTGAGTTGCGATTCCGGCTCTTCGGCGGCAACCACCGATTCCAGGATAACGGATAGCTCATCACGACATCCCTGCTGATCATAAACAACTACTTCGTAGAACCCGGGTAGCAGATTTCCCAGCGACGCCTGCTCAGCGCCGGTATTCCAGCTGTAGAAATACGGTGTGATCCCCCCGGATGCCCCGATCCTGATGCTCCCGTTGGCCATTTCATCTGTAGGCCGGCTTACAGTTGCCTGTAGGTTTAGAGAAGGCGGACAGCGCCGGATATTGACATCGTCCAGGTCAAAGTAGTAATCTCCGCCGCCCCACACTACACGAAAGCGAACTTTTATCCACTGTCCGGCAAATTCATCCAGCGGATAATGCACTGCCCTGAAGGCATTCCTGGTCTCATGATTAGTAGCATCGATCACCCAGGTCGGTTCAAACGACATGCCGCAATCCGTAGATATTTCGATCAGCAGCGAGTCCTTATCGCTTAAAACGGTCGGATTAAGCCCCATGCCCATGAAGTTGACGAAACGATATTTGAAGACCAACGTATCGCCCGTGGCGATTGGCCCCAACAAAGGTGTCACTGCCGTAAATTCACGGTCTTCCTCCCAGAGGTTATCAAAGAGTACGTAAGTACCGCTATTGTGTCCCTTTTCCACGGTCACGTCATTCGCAATTTCCCAGTTGTCCGGGATCTCACCGCTCTCAAAACGCTCCATGAACGGGATACCGGGACCGGCCGTGGAGTATAGTGTAGTGACAGTATCATTGCCGAGGTACTCCTCGTTCAGCAGTTCAGTCCAGGCTTTGATGTAATACGCTCCGGGTTCGATACTTTCGAATGTTTGGGAAAAGGTATAGGACGCGCTGGCTCCCGGCAACAATTCGCCGGAATAAGTCTCAACAACTACCGGTTGATCGTTCACCTGGTAGCCCACTTTAAATGAGCTTTGCGTATCCGAACCGTCATTGCGAAAAGTAAAGGTTACTGGCGTCATAACATCCCCGCAATCGTCGTCGATATCGGCCACTACCTGTTTTGCCATCAGATTATTCACAAAAGGCTGACTAATGTAAATGTCATCAATGCCGATACCCTCGCGGGTCACAGCGTCGTCCGATTTGAAGACGATGCGGATGCGCACGTCCTCTTTTCCGGCAAAACCAAACATCGGATAACTCACCGTACGCCAACCGGCGTAAAGATTGTCACCACTCCACCAGTCACCGTATTTATCGTCTATAGCACTGTACCAGAAACTCCCTCCGGCATTGAAGGCCCCCAGTTTTTCCCACGGTCCTCCGTCCAGGGATGTTTCTACCCAGACACCGTCGAAGGTGGATTCCGTTACAACAAACAATGCAAAAGAAAATACAGGATCCTGGTCGAGTAATTTGAAATTGAAACAGGGGGACAACAGCATGGAACACTCCCGGTTATTATAGTTTCCATTGAGATTAGTTACCCAGGCATTACGCCCGCTGTAGGCGGTATTGATCACATTGTTTGACGGCATCCCCAATTCCAAAGAAGCGGATACACTTTCCGGAGCCAGCATCCACCCCTGATCACCGCTCTCAAAATCAAATAGATGCGGAAATTCATAGATAAGGGGAGTATGAACTACATTTACTGTGAGGGTATCATTATCCGGATTGGGATCACCCTCCAGCTCCGTCCATACCTTTATGTTGTATGTTTTCGGATTGGAAAAATCATAACCATCGTCAAAACTGACTACCGCGGTACTGTCAAAACTCAATACTCCGGTAAATACGCCGTCATTCGGATGCATAACCCCGCCGGGAATGCCGTTGATACTATAGTTAAAGGGTATGAGTGTCTGAGGAGCCCCCCCGTAGTTTTTAATAGTTAGGGAAATAATGCCATCCGCTGGAAGACCACAATCCGAAACCGGCGAAACGAGGGTTTTCACACCTACATCCTTTGCCCACAGGGTCTGGAAAGAAAAAGGACCGATCTGATTGCTGGTATCGCCATTGGTGCAGATGGTCTGTAGGTAAACATCGTACTCCGAATGCTCGTCCAGCATCTGTACCCGGTGTCGTGCTTTACCCGCTAAACGGATGGGATCCTGACTAGACGGGTCGGTCCCATCGGGCACTACCCAAAGCAGATAGGTACCTTCCGGATCATTCTGGATCCATTCCAGGTCGACCCGGTCGTGACGCACATCCGAAATTTCCATAGCATTCGACAGCAGGTTCGGACAGGCAGGACAATCCACCCGGATGGAAAAGACGTCGTCGGGATCAGGATTCTGATCGCTGTGGTATATTTCAGTACCCTCAGCATCAAATAAGGCAAAGGAGTTCTCAAAAGGGAAAACGCCGGGGGTAAACCGGATGAATAAAGAATCACCTTCTATCAACAGAATAGAATAATTTTTCTGATTGCCGTCCACAAAGGGATATTGCTCAGGTTTGTCGTTTATGGTTACTGTAAGAAAACCACCGTTCCATCCATCTCCAAAAGAATCATAAAGTTCCAATTGATATTCACAACCAACCTGAGCAACTGATATAAACGAAAATAGCAGCATACATGCGCTAATTGCAATGAGATGCCTTAGCTTCATGGGCACAAATTTGATAATTGAACAATCAGATTAATATGTAGCTATCAACTTGGGGGCGGGTAGGCGTGTATTGTATGAATTAAATATATGTAAATGTACCAAATTTCCATAAAATGCACGTCTACTATAGATAGAGCAAAAGATTTATAAACCTTTTCTTTGCATTGATGTTTGGTTTTTGGTAGAAAAGCTATTTAATCTTCTGAGCGCGCAAGTAGATGACAACTTGCACATTATCAGCAAAATAAAGAAGTGGCGATTTATTCCATTAAGGATCTGGAAAAGTTATCGGGAATTAAGGCTCACACCATACGTGCGTGGGAGCAGCGCTACGGTATTCTCACCCCCAAACGTACCCAGACCAATATCCGCTATTATCAGGATGAAGACCTGAAATTGTTGCTCAACATCGCTTTGCTGAATAAGAACGGGATACGCATTTCCCGGATCGCCGAAATGAGTGAGGAGGAAATAGCCGAAAATGTAGCTCTTTACTCAGAAGTGAGCGGCACTTATAATGCCCAGCTGGATGCGCTCACGTTGTCGATGATGGAACTGGATGAGGGGAAATTCGACCGGATCGTGTCCACTAATGTTGAGCAGATCGGCTTCGAACGCACCATGCTGGAAGTGATCTTTCCCTTTTTGGACAAGCTCAGTTTGCTGTGGCTGACCGGTTCGATCACTCCTGTGCAGGAAAATTTTATCAGTTATCTGATCCGACAGAAGATCATTGTAGCGATCGACCAGCTTCCGATCATTCCCAGAGATCAGGGTAAACAGTTTATGATCTATCTGCCGGAAGGTGAAAGACAGGAATTGAGCCTATTGTTCATGCTCTATCTGTTGAAATCCCGAAAGCTGCCGACCATCTATCTCGGGCAGGAAATCTCGGTTGATGATCTGGAAGATGCTTACCGCATTCACCAGCCCGACTTTATCTTCACCCTTATTACCGAAACGTTTGCCAAAGAGTCGGTCCAGCAATACCTAAACCGGCTGCAACATGTTCTGCCGGGGGTGTGCGTCCTGGTTTCCGGTTATCAGGTAGTAGCTCAGCAGATCGAATCGCAGGGTAATATAAGAGCACTGGAGAGCCTGGATCAGGTACTGTATTTTATTGATCATTTACCGGCAAAAACACCCCGCCCCAAGCCCAATTCCTCCATTATTACCAATGACCGGATCTGAAAAGTGTTAAAATTTTCACAAGATTTAATTGCTTGTATATACAACAATCTTGTAGCCTTTACTGTTATCCCTTCATAAAGCCCGTTACCAATGAAGAGTAGCGAGCTTTTTCTATTTCAACACGCTTTAATTAAAATCTTTTAAGATGAAGACCACAGTCCAATTATTTATTGCTACTGTTTTCATGAGTATGCTCATGGTAGCCTGTGCCGAAGCACCGGAAGGCCAGAAAGTAGAAGCTGAAGACGCTGTAAGCGTTGAGTCTACCGAAGCCTCCGACGATGCAATGGTATACATGGTGGATACCGACGCCAGTGTGATCAACTGGGTAGGTAGCAAACCGGGCGGCGAACACATGGGCACCGTTAAAGTTTCTACCGGCGAGCTTCTGGTAGAGAATGATGAATTGGTAGGAGGGAATTTCGTATTGGATATGAACTCTATTGCTAACAAAGATCTGGCCGGTACCGACAAACAGGCCAAACTGGAAGGCCACCTGAAAACCGGTGACTTCTTCGAGGTAGAGACCTATCCTACAGCCACTTTTGCGATCACCAGTGTGGAGCCGGCTACTGACAATCCGGATGCTAATTACAACCTGACCGGTAACCTGACCATGAAGGGTGTTACCAAGAGCGTAACCGTTCCGGCTAAGGTGGAGATCACCGAAAACGGTGTGATGGCTTCTACTCCGAAGTTCACCATCAACCGTACCGAGTGGGGCGTTAATTTCAAATCCGGCCTGCTGGGTGCTCCCAAAGACGAAGCTATTCACGATGAGATCGGTCTGCAGATCGACCTGAAATCTGCTCCGCAGACAGCTAACATGTAATAATATCAGGTTTTCGCTGCCGGTTTTCCGGCATCAATAATCTGATCAAATGATAAAAGCCCGATCCTCCTGCTGGAAGATCGGGCTTATTTTTTCTTAGAGACTAGCCGCACCAACTATTACTCAATGCTGAGATTCGGCTTGGTCCCGGCATTCGCAGTAGTATCTGTATCATCAGCATCGACCTCAGTGCTTTCTCCTGCAGTCTCTGCCGTTGTTGTATCATGTAAAACAGTACTTGCCGGTTCTGCAGTTCCTTCCGTTTTTTCGGGTTCGTGCGAACTGCTGAAGAAACTACGCTGAAAAAGAAGGATATTAAGCACACCCAGCGTAATGGCCGTATCCGCAATATTGAATACCGGCTTAAAGAACATGAAACGCTCACCACCCCAAATCGGGAACCAGTCCGGGAAATAACCCGAAAACATTGGAAAATAGAGCATATCAACCACTTTGCCGTATAAAAAGGGAGCATAACCGCCTTCAGCCGGAAAGAGTACCGCCGGATCGCCGTAAGGAACCGATTCAGAAAATATCAGACCATAAAAAGCACTATCCAGGATATTCCCCACAGCTCCCGCCAGGATCAGGCCGAAACTAACCAATAAACCAACCGAAGCACCGGCTTTTTCCAGAAAACGTAGATAGTAGACCAGAAAGCCGACCGCCACTATTCGAAAAAGGCTAAGCGCCAGTTTTCCGTAAGCGCCACCAAAGGTAACCCCAAAGGCCATGCCGTCATTCTCCACGAAATGGATCAGCGCCCAGGGCAAACCGAATAAAGGGATCTCCTCTCCGTATGACATCTGGGTCTTAACCCAGATCTTCAGTGCCTGGTCTATCAACAGTACACCTGCAACTACCAACCAGACTTTTGTAATCTTTTTCAACAGAATGCTTCTTTTGCTTTAATGATGGATATGCATGTCCATCAAATTACTTAGGGTGGCAAAAATACGTAGAATTACACCCAAATATTGCCTATTTGCGATTTTGTTTGGCTGCAATGCTCAAAGTGGCATGAGGTACCGCCTTTAGTCTTTCCTTGGCAATAAGCTTTCCGGTTTCCCGGCAAACACCGTAGGTTTTATTCTGAATGCGGATCAAGGCATTATCCAGATGCTGGATCAGTTTCTGTTGTCTTTGCGCCATACTGCTGATAGCTTCACTTTCCGCCGTTCCGGTCCCGTCGTCCAGGCCGCGGATCTTGGCATCCGGACTATCGGCCATATCCCGCAACTGTTGTTCGTAATATTTAAGCTGGCCCCGGGCCCTGGTCAATTTCTTTTCAATGAGCAACCGAAACTCCTCCAGATCATCGTCACTATATCGACTTACTGAATGGCTTTGCATTTCCATAACATTCCACGATTTTGTTGTACCTGCCCCGACTTTGGCATTTCACCTCCAAAATCGAACATTAAAAAGCTTTCAAAAAAGATTATTACCGGCTGTTTAATGTGCAATTACATAAAACGCCGGGAATTTATAAATGGTTCAAAGTGTTGACTTTAAGCAGCAAGGCGTTCATATTAAACACCCCTTTACTATTTCGGGGGCTCATCTTCTTAAACTGCGTTTTAACCGACTTCCTCATCCCGCAGGCTTCCGGCATTCTCATCTTCCTGCGGCTGCTCTCTTTTCACCAATACATTGGCGTGCATATCGGTATACTGCATGCGATTGCGGGCAATATCCATGGCCAGGAAAAGTGCCTTACGGAAAGAAGACGGATCTGCCAGGTTTTGCCCTGCAATATCGAAACCGGTTCCATGATCAGGTGAGGTTCTGATCCGTCCCAGACCGGCGGTAAAATTGATCCCGTTACCGAAAGAAAGCAATTTGAAAGGGATCAGGCCCTGATCGTGATACATGGCCAGGATACCATCGTATTTTCGATATTGCCCCGAGCCGAAAAAGCCGTCAGCAGCAAATGGCCCCACTACCATCATTCCTTTTTTCTTACATTCTACGATAGCCGGACGGATCGTTCTTTCTTCATCATCGCCGATAACGCCATTATCACTGGCGTGGGGGTTGAGGCCCAACACTGCAATAGCAGGACGTTCGATGCCGAAATCCATTCTCAGGCTTTCATCCATGATGCGTAGTTTGCGCATCAGCAGGTCTTTAGTCAGGTGAGGAGCCACCTGATCCAGCGGCAGGTGGTTGGTAGCCAGCCCAACGCGGAGACCTTCATTAACCATGAACATCAGATTCTCCTCTCCGTCCAGCAGATAGGTCAAAAACTCGGTGTGGCCGGTAAATTTAAACTCCGCCATCTTCATCGCCTCCTTATTGATTGGAGCAGTTACCAATGCATCGATGTGTCCTTCTTTCAGATCTTTGGCAGCGGCATCCAGTGAGCGCAGGGCGAATTCTCCTCCTTCTTTGGTAGCCTTGCCCAGCGTGATATTTACATTATCCTGCCAGCAGTTGATGATATTGATCTTCCCGGGTTGTATCTGATCGATAGAACGGATACTGTGAAAATGAAAATCAATATCCACAATATTCTTATGATAGGAAAGCACCTTGCTGGAACCATAGATCACCGGGGTACAATAATTGAGCAACTGTTCCGCGCTCAAACTTTTAATGATCACCTCTATGCCTATGCCGTTGATATCTCCAATACTGATCCCTACTTTTATTTTCTCCATATGTTTTTAGTCATTATTGCTAAAGACCGCAAAAATAAACAATTAATTCTAGTTGCCGGGCGGCATTCGTGTGCAGAACAATTTAAGTGCATACCGTCCCTTCATCGTCCACGGTTAAGGCTCCGTATGCGGCTATTTTTCAAGGTGACCACTTTCCAGCGTTTTGCTTACTTTTGCAGCTCAGTGGAGGTGTTAAAACCTTATTTAATCCTTTCCTTTGAAAGCAAAAAAATCTTACGGGCAGCATTTTCTAAAAAATGAGCAGATCGCCAGGCAGATCGTCGAACTCCTGCAACTGCGCGATGCTTACCGCCAGGTACTGGAGGTAGGGCCCGGCCGTGGTATGCTGACCCAATACCTGTTGCAGGAACCCTTTTCCCTTGTAGTGGTAGAAGCCGACCCCGATATGGTATCCTACATTCAGCGTCATTATCCGGCACTGAAGGATCATATTGTAGGTGCCGATTTTTTAAAAGTTCCGCTCGACCGCATCTTTACGGAACCTTTTGCGCTGATCGGCAATTTTCCCTATAACATTTCCTCTCAAATCCTTTTCAAGATGCTGGAATACCGGCCGCTGATCCCGGAAATGGTAGGTATGTTTCAGCTGGAACTGGCCGAAAGAGTGGTCGCTGATCCCGGCTCCAAAGATTATGGTGTGATCAGTGTGCTGGTGCAGGCTTACTATGAAGGCGAGCTTTGCATCCATGTAGATAAAAGCAATTTTGTACCGCCCCCTAAAGTACAATCGGCAGTCATCCGGCTGGTACGCAAAGCGCAACAGGAGCTGGGCTGTAATGAAAAGCTTTTTCGCCGCATCGTGAAACAGGCTTTCAGTCAGCGCCGGAAAATGCTGCGCAATACGATGAAATCGATCATTGAAGACCGGGAAATGCTGGCCGATCCGTTTTTTAATCAAAGACCGGAAAAACTTTCTGTGACCGATTTTGTAAACTTAACGAAAGAGGTTGAAAGAAAAACAAAAGAGGAATAAACAAGGGAGAATATGGCGTGATTGAAATTACATTGGGTATGGATGTGTTGACGTGTTGTGGTGTTAAAGTGCTTATGTACATACCTCAACACCGCAGCACCCCAACACCTGAGCACTCAAACACACCCTCATCAAAAGTATTTATAAAAAAAATCAGTCATGACACTTGAAGAAAGACTCAAACCCGATCTGATTACTGCTATGAAAGCAAAAGATCAGGCCGGTCTGCGAGGTATCAGAGCCATTAAAGCTGCACTTTTGCTGGCGAAGACGGACGGTTCCGGCCAGGAGATCACTCCCGAAGTGGAGATTAAGCTCCTGCAAAAATTGATCAAACAACGTAAAGACTCTCTGGACATATACGAAAAGCAGGGACGTGAAGATCTTGCAGCTATTGAAAGAGAAGAAATTGAGGTCATCGAAAAATACCTGCCGGAACAGATTAGCCAGGAGGATCTGGAAAATATAGTGAAAACCATTATTGCACAAACCGGTGCTTCTTCCATGAAAGACATGGGTAAAGTGATGGGCATTGCTTCCAAACAACTGGCCGGTAAAGCCGATGGTAAAACTATTTCCGGAGTTGTCCGGCAGTTGTTGAATTAAGTTTACATTTTCCTAACCACAATAAGGTAAAACCAATATGGATAAGCGGTTCCTAAAACAATTAGGATTGCGAAAACACAATGCCGGTACCAGTACGGGCCGGGAGACCACCAATTCCGGTAAATACATCAAATCTTTTTCTCCGGTACACGGCGAATTGATCGGTAATGTCAGTAAAACCACCCGCGATGAATACGACCAGTTGATCGCTAAAGCACAGGAAGCCTTTGCGCAATGGCGCCTGCTTCCCGCCCCCAAACGGGGAGAGATCGTCCGTCAGTATGGGGAAGAGCTGCGCCGGCTAAAAGATCCGCTCGGCCGACTGGTATCTTACGAAATGGGAAAAAGCCTGCAGGAAGGCTGGGGCGAAGTGCAGGAAATGATCGATATATGCGATTTTGCGGTAGGACTGTCCCGTCAACTCTATGGCCTGAGCAT
>JAGQXH010000180.1 GCA_020436695.1 Lewinella sp.
TAAATAGTTCTTTCAATTTTTTATTTCTGATTCCAGTTAATAAAAACAAACCATTTTCATCCCATAGTCGGTATCCATTTAAAATAGCCGACAACCCAGATGAACTAATAAAACTAACATTTTTTAGATCTACAATTACAATATCTACATCTTCGTTTATCAATTGAATGAAAATTTTTCTCATACTTGGTGCTATTTCTTGATTTAAATTTTCATCCTTTAAGGTGATTATAGTATACTTTTCTTCTCTATCTAACTCAAAAAACGCCGTATTAAGCCCTGTATTAGATTGATCGTCCATGAGGTAATCTAGTACCGTCACCTTTAATATTGTAAAGTTTTCAAATAGTTTAGAAAAAGTGGCGTCCTCTAGCCTAACTGAGTTAACTAGGAGTTTTGTCTTTATATCAGGAATAGCGATAATGACTCTAATACTCCCAGATATGACATGTAAAATTTTAATCTGCTTCTCAACTACATCAAGTTCCTCTGCTAAAATTCTCTGTAATTTCAATTTCTTATTTTCATCAAAGTCATTGATATCCCCTTCTATAACTAGCTGTATTTTAATAATTTCATCGTAGTTTAATTCCCTTGGATTGCTTTCGGAATAAGCATCAAGATCATCAAGAAGCTCTATTATGTCATTTGCGATCTTATTTTCTTCAACAATGAAGCTATCTAATGCAAATACTCCTCTATCTTTTTTTCTTTTTAAGTTATAATATCTAAAGCTAATCGCCGTAACATCCTTTTTATATGGAGTGTCCTTGCATATATTTACAAGTCGATTTATTGATTTCTCGATATCTCCTTTTTTGATTAGAGACAAAATTTTCTTAATAGAATCTTTTATTACCATAGGCATAGAATAAACTTCTTCGGCTTGCTACAAGTAATTATGTTGAGTTGCAACTGGCTTGCACCTATCCTAAAGGTAGTAAGTTTTTAAAATCTACGCTCTGATGAACTTTTTGAGGATATAATAAATTATTTTCGATGTTCGAAAAAACGTGCGTTATTCCAAACTACACACCTCAAATCATTTATCCAGCGTATAGTGGTATTCTAAGCAATCACGAGAAATGCAATCCAAAGCCTTTTTCAAGCGAAGCCATCTTAATCCCAACGAATTCCCCAAATCTTCCTATTTTCCACCATCCAATGCCCTCGAAACGGCAGCTTTGCAGAATCGTAGAAACTACTAACACATGCCAACTTTAAAAAACCTACTACTTCTTTTCTTGATCTTTTTGACGATCAACAACTACGCACAAGCTCCCCCCAACGTCATCCTCATAATGACCGACGACCAGGGCTACGGAGACCTCGGCTATCACGGCAACCCCCAGATCAAAACCCCTAACCTGGATCGACTGGCCGCCGAAAGCATCCGCTTCACCAACTTCTACGTTAGTCCGGTATGTGCACCCACTCGTTCTAGCTTGATGACCGGGCGCTACAACATCCGCACCGGGGTATTCGATACCTACTGCGGCGGCGCCATGATGGCCCCCGATGAGGTGACCATGGCGGAAGTTTTCCGCGATGCCGGTTATGCGACCGGGCAGTTCGGCAAGTGGCACTTGGGGGATAATTATCCTTCCAGGCCCATTGATCAGGGTTTTGGTACGGCCGTGTGGCATCAGTCGGGGGGGATGGCCCAAGTGGGCGATGTACCGAACTGGCATCGGCGGGATAGTGCTTATTTCGATCCCATTTTGTGGCATAATGACCGTTTGTACCAAAGCAAAGGGTATTGCACAGATGTATTTATCGATGAGGCGATCCATTTTATCCGGGAGAACCGGGACCGGCCTTTCCTGGCATACATTGCCTTTAATGCACCCCATACTCCACTGCAGGTGCCGCAGTCGTATTACGACATCTATAAGGATATGAAGGTTGATCCCGCCTGGTTTGAAGAAAGAGGGCTCTACACGCATGAGATCTCCGAAGCGCACCAGGAAGCCGCACGCGGGGTCTTTGCCATGGTGACCAATATTGATGACAATATCAAAAAGCTACTGGATAGTCTGGAGGAAATGAAACTGGCGGATAATACCATCCTCATCTTTATGACCGATAACGGCCCGCAACAGTATCGCTACGTCGGCGGTTATCGGGGCACGAAAGGCATGGTGCGGGAAGGAGGTATCCACGTTCCCTTTTATTTAAAAATGCCTAAGGGGATGGCGAAAGTGAAGCAAGTCACCGAGCCGGCTGCCCATATTGATCTTTTGCCGACGCTCACCCGGCTTTGTGGGGTTAATTTACCGGATGGCCTGCAACTGGACGGTCGCGATCTGTCCGCTTATCTGCAAAATGAAAATGCTCCCGGGCTGCATCGCCCGCTGTTTTTCGAATGGCAGCGCAGCTATCCGGAACTGTATCGCAATATGGCCGTGATCAAAGACGGCTACAAACTAATGGGGTTTACCAGCCGGGATGCGGAAATAGGTGACTTTGAGCTTTACCATCTGGAGACCGACCCTTACGAAGCAAATAATATTGTACAGGAGCAGGCGACCAAAGCCGGTGAGCTGAAACGGGAAATGGAAAATTGGTATGCCGATATTATGTCCAGTCCGCATATCAGGAACCTGCCCCGCATCATCATCGGTAGCCCGCAGGAGAACCCCAGCCATCTGAATCGCAACGACGCCCGGGGTATTCAGATCATTTGGGCGCAGCCGGATGTGTACGTAAGTTGGGATGTGACGGTGGCCCAGGCCGGCGATTACCGGATGCGGGTTAAATTTACGGAACCCTTTCCCACCGCCGGTCAATGCATCTTTCGCATCGGCCATCAGAATTTTACCCTGGATAATGATGCCACCGATACGGATGAACTGGTCTTTGACCGTATTCCGCTCGAAGCCGGTGATTTTACGATCGATGGCTGGTATGCGACACGCGGGCAGGGGGTGTTGACGCCCTTTGCTATCGAGATCGAACGTCTTTGATGCTACAATGCAGCGATCCTACAATGATTATAAAGTGGAGGAATTGAAAGCATGATTGGCTGAACGCTTCTGCTGTCCATGATTGTTTGTCGTATCATGATTCGTGGCGGGCGGGCCCGGCAAAACAGGTGGGGGCGGGTGCCGGGTTTGTGGGATTGCCTTTGTTTTGCCAAGATTTTTGCTTCCTTTTTATCGACTGAAAAAGGAAGAAATTATTAAACAGAACGGAATTATAACATTTGATAATTCCGTTCTTAGTTTCTGATCAATCAATAAAACCATGCGTTGGCATCTATTTTTACTGCTACTTTTTTGGGGTTTATCTAACTGCCTAATTGCTCAAGACAAAGAAATCGAATCTTTGTGGAAAAGCCTACCGAAAGAACCTAAGTGGGAAACTGATAAACAAACAGATTGGCTACTCAATGCCACTCCTTACCAAGCCGGTGTATTCCAAGGCCCACAAAACAACGAGATCGTACTCTCTAACGGCCTGATCCGGCGAACCTTCCGGCTCAGCCCCAATGCGGCTACAGTGGGCTTCGATAACCTGATCACCGGAGCATCCATTATTCGGGGAGTCAAACCCGAGGCGGAGATCCAACTCAATGGAAAACCGTATGTGATCGGCGGATTGAAAGGGCAGGCCAACTACGCCTTTCTGCGGCCGGAAGGCCTGGATACGCTAAAGGCAGATCCTGATGCCTGGTACTTTACCGGTCTGAAGATCGAATTGCCCGAAGCGCCATTCCTCTGGAAACAGTTGCGTCATCATAATGGAGGCGACTGGCCACCACCCGGAATCCGCCTGCGAATGGACTATGAGGGAAGTGAAGACTTTCCGGGTCTGATAGTATCGGTCTATTACGAGTTATACGATGGTTTGCCGGTGCTGACCAAGTGGATCAGTCTACAGAATGAAGGTGATTTCCCGGTCATGCTCAATACTTTCAGTAGCGAAATACTGGCTGCCGTGGAATACGGATCAGCGGTCGAGTCCCGGGAATACAATGTACCTCCGCCCAATATTCACGTGGAAACGGACTATGCATTTGCCAGCATGGATGCCCGGGATGCCAATCACCATGTGGTGCATTGGGAAGCAGACCCGGATTACAAGACCCAGGTGAATTATCTTTTGCAGACGCCCTGTCTGCTCCGGGTATCACCTGAACTTGGTCCGGCACAGCTTATCCAACCTGATGATACCTTCACTAGTTTTCGCACCTATATTTTGCCCTACGATAGCTACGACCGCGAACGCCAGGGATTGTCCCGTCGCCGTATGTATCGTGTGATCGCTCCCTGGACCACAGAAAACCCTTTGATGATGCACGCCCGCTTCGCCGACTGGGAGCGAGTGAAAATCGCTATTGACCAGGCCGCAGAGGTTGGGTTTGAGATGGTGATCCTCACCTTCGGAAGTGGATTCAATTTGGAGGACGATAGCGAAGCTTATCTGGCCCAGATGAGATCCTATGCAGATTACGCTCGAAGTAAAGGCGTTGAGATCGGGGGGTATTCTCTGCTGGCATCCCGCAAGATAGGTGACGGTCAGGATGTGGTGATGCCGGAAGGGCAGACGCCCACTTTTGGTAATTCTCCCTGTCTAGGTAGTAAATGGGGGCAGGAATATTTCGAGAAACTCTATAATTTTTATCAAAAGACAGGCTTCACTTTATTGGAACATGACGGCTCTTATCCCGGAGACGTATGCACTTCTACCGACCATCCCGGACATCGGGGATACGAAGATTCCCGCTGGACACAATATCAGACCATTGCACAATTCTACCAGTGGTGCCGGGCGCAGGGGATCTATCTGAATATCCCGGATTATTATTACCTGACCGGTGGAAATAAATGTGCAATGGGCTACCGTGAAGTGAACTGGAGCCTGCCTCGGGATCAGCAATTGCTCCATACCCGGCAAAATATCTACGACGGCACCTGGACCAAGCTCGCCACCATGGGCTGGATGTTTGTGCCGTTGACCGAATATCACGGTGGAGGAGCCGCTGCAACCATCGAACCGCTGGGTGAACATCTGACGCATTACCAGAATATGATCATGTCCAATCTGGGAGCCGGCGTGCAGGCCTGCTACCGCGGGCCACGTCTGTACGATACAGAGGATACCAAAAACATGGTTAAAACGGCGGTAGACTGGTTTAAGCAACACCGCGAAGTGTTGGAAGGAGATCTGATCCACCTACGGCGTGCCGATGGCCGGGATCTGGATTACTGGCTGATGGTCAATCCAGGAGGTAAGGAAAAGGGGGCGTTGATGGTTTTCAATCCTCTGGAAGAAAACCGAAGCAAAACGATTAAAGTACCACTGTATTATACTGGGTTAACTGATGAAGTGAAAGTGTTCCGGGATGAGTTCCAGATCGACGAACTCGAACTGGCCCGGGATTATAATGTAGATCTGGACGTAGAGGTAGATGCCGGAGGCTTCGCAGTTTACTTTTTTGAATGAGGGATATGAATTATTAATTATCCTGGATTTTTAAATGGTGATATAAGTGATTCATAATCGGAGTTTAATTAATCCAAGTTGTCAGTTATCAGTAAACAGTGGTCAGTTGTGATCGGCAAAGCTAAAATTGAGCCGATTAACGCGAAATCGACAGGATCGAAGCCCTCATTTCCCTGAAATCCGGGCTTATACCGTCGATCTTTAGCACTGGTATCACTAACTGACGACTGACAACTGGGTAACTGACAACTTAAGTTAATTAGAGGATAGATAGTTGCCGGTTGATCAGTTGACAAACCGGCAACTGTCAACCGGCAGCACCATTCAACATTTAACCGCCCACATCACCCGTGTCTCATAAGGCAGGTGGATCAATCCACCATGATCTTCCACGGCTTGTCTGATCTGTTGAAATAAGGTGGACTTGACCGGTTCGGGGAGATTATGCTGATAAGAAAACGTATTTAAAAGTCGGAGATAATCATCGGAAGATAAAGTGTGGATATGCCGGTGGGAGTATAGCTGTAACGGTCCGAAAAGTGGGCATTCGGCAAATTCATCTTCCACGTTGCCGCTTTGCTTTTCCAGCGAAATATATTGCTTAGTGATATCCGGCGGGATCACCTTTTCATAGACCCGGTCGAGCGCCTGCCGGAGTGATCCTTCCTGCTCCCGGTGTTTGCTGACGTTGTTGATGATGAACAGCTGACCTCCTTCGCGGAGTAACTCTGCGGTCTTGGTGAAGCGTAAATCAGCATCGAGCCAGTGGAAAGAAGTGGCGGCCAGGATGGTGTCAAAACTGCCCGGTGTTGCCTGAAATTCTTCGAAGGGAGTAACGGTAAAAGTGGTGCGATGGTGTCCGCTGCAGTGTTTGCGAGCCAGGCTGACCAGTTGTTCTCCGATATCGATAGCGTGAATTTGGAAGTTGTATTTACTTAAATTTCGAGTTAATTGTCCGGTACCACAACCAATCTCCAGGATACGGGTTTCCGCCTGCCAGTTTCCTGTTTGTGCCAGATAGGTGCAGAGTTCATCCGGATACAGTGGCCGTACGGCATCATAATCGCCGGCGATCTGGTCGAAGGTTTGTTTGCCTTTGTTGTTTAACAGCATAGAGGTGATTTTAGATGGTTATCACAAGAGCGAAGAGAATTTGTAACTTTATAGTTCCGAACAAATGGGAAAAACTAATCAACTACTTACTTAATCTATGTGCAACCTATTGTATCCTGTACAATCGTCTTTCAACAGAAACCTTACTTTGATCTTCTGCCTGGGCGTATCCTTGATGGCCGTATCGTGTTCGTCGAATAATGAGTCGCAGCCTGACGCCGAGGCATCTACTCGTCCCAATATCATCTTCATCATGACGGATGACCACGGTTATCAGGCCATGAGTGCTTATGATGATACCTATATTCAAACACCCAATCTGGATCGTATCGCCCGCGAAGGAGTGCTATTTCGCAACAGCTTTGTCAGCAATTCCATTTGTGCCCCCAGTCGGGCCGTACTGCTCACCGGAAAGCACAGCCACCTCAACGGTCAGATCGACAATTTCACCCGTTTCGACAGTTCACAGGCTACTTTCCCCAAATACCTACAGGCCGCCGGTTATCAGACCGCTCTGATCGGAAAATGGCACCTGAAAAGCCAGCCTACCGGGTTTGATAGCTGGGAAGTACTGATCGGACAAGGGAATTATTATAACACTGATTTTATTGAGAACGGTGAGCGGAAACCATCGCACGGCTACGTGACGGATGTGATCACCGATAAGAGTATCGACTGGCTGAAACAACGTCGGGAAGACCAGCCTTTCTGTTTGTTGGTGCATCATAAAGCCACCCACCGCATCTGGATGCCGGATACCGCTCTGCTGCACGATTTTGCCGGCGTGGAATTCCCGGTACCGGATAATTTCTTTGATGCCTATGAGGGCAGAGAAGCGGCCACGAATCACATGATGGGCATTTATAAGGATATGGATCTGGTATATGATCTGAAAATGAAAGATAAAGAGGGAAAACTGAACACCAAATACCGGAAAGCTTACGAAAACCGTATGTATAGTCGTATGGACGATGAGCAACGGGCGGCCTGGGATGCTTATTATGACCCCATCATCGAAGAATTTATGGCGGCAGGCCTGGAAGGTAAAGAACTGGCCCTTTGGAAATACCAGCGCTATATGCAGGATTATCTGAAATGTGTACGTTCGGTCGACAATAATGTAGGGCGTCTATTGGATTACCTGGATGAAAGCGGTCTGGCCGAGAATACCCTCATAGTGTATACTTCCGATCAGGGGTTTTACTTGGGAGAACACGGTTGGTTTGATAAACGCTATATGTACGAAGAATCACTGCGCACACCCCTGGCTATGCGTTTTCCCAAGAGTATGCACCTTCAGGGCGCAACCGATGCGCTGGTACAAAACATTGATTATGCTCCCACCTTCATGGATCTGGCCGGACTGGATATTCCGGAGGATATGCAGGGACAGTCTGTCATCCCATTATTGCAGGGGGACAGTACCAACTGGCGGCAGGCGGTGTATTACCACTACTATGAATACCCGAATGAACACGGTGTAAATAAACATTTCGGAGTCCGCACGGATCGCTACAAACTGATCCACTTCTATGAGGACATCGATACCTGGGAATTGTATGACCTGCAATCCGACCCGCACGAGATGAACAATCTCTACGGCTTGCCCGAGTACGAAACCGTAACAACGGAGCTTAAAAATCAGCTAAAGGAATTACAGGAAAAATACGGGGTTGACAGGATGTAAAACTCACTTGCTCTCGGTCTCATTCACTCACCTCTAAAAAACCGGGGCAGAGAGCAAATGTCTCCATCAGGAGACATTGCTCCCCGTTCATTTCCGAAATAAGTGTGGCGTGTGTTGGCGACTAATGCACGGAGGTAAATCGTAAACTGACCGGTGTTCAGAATTTGAACTAATTGAGTTTAATGCTAAATGGTGAGTTCATACTACGCCTGGGGAAAGTAATCTACTGGGTGGGGGGTTAGCAAGGATGCTACATCTCATTTTCAGGAGGTGTACCAGGTCTGGAGTAAAAATGAGATACGGGGTCGCAAAAAAATGGGCTTAGGTGTTTATAACCGGAAGTTAGCTTTAATTTTAAGGATTTTATCTATGTTGAAAGATAAAAAAAGCAGGAGGACCATTCCCCTGTTAATAGTTGTCCCCCTACTTTCAATAATTGTCCGAAACGAAAAATCGCTTCGATTTCAACAGTCCCTATATCTTGAGGCCGGTATTAAATTGTTCGGCCATTTTAGCTTGTAGTATTATGATTTGAAGTGCGAAGAAAAGGTTACCTACAGTCGCTGAAAAAATTTTAAAAAAGCCGCTTTACGACTTCTACTCAGTGGGAGGGTCATCCCATTGCTCAACTGAATACTTGCGTTTTCGCCATTTCTTAAACTTTCCACAAAAGAAAGGTTGACACTATAAGAATGGTGAATACGTACAAACCACTCAGTGCCGAGGATCTCCATGGCCGATTTCAGTTTTTTACTGATCCTGGTCTGACGGCCATCTCCGAGATACACATCGGTATAACTTCCTTTCGCTTCCAGAAACGCAATCTCCTCTTTTCTCACAAAATGCTGTTCTCCGTTGATGGGCAGCAGTATTTTTGGATAGAGGGATTTTGTCGCCATGATTGTAGGTCCTTAATGGTTAACGGATCTTCTAAAAAGATCTCTTTGTTTCATATGCTCCGCAAGATATTCCATATTCGGCCTGGTTTTTAGGACAAATACAAGGTGTTGTCTGAAAAAAAAACTTTAAAAAAAAACTTAAGAAGTTGAATATTATCTTTTTGTGCGTGAAATTTAGCTGATAAAAAATGTTAGCTATGGTAATAAGTGACGAAAGAGAGGGTAAGTTTTTTTCAGAATTTGTCGGATAGGTCCACAACTTGTTACAGATGTTTTACATCTGCTCTGTTTTAATGGCTCCTGGTATTTCAAAGAACTTATGATCAAATATCTAAATAGAAAGAGAAAACCATCTGGACAAATCTTGCATAAATCTGGATTATTTTTGCATCCCGGTAATTTTGCCTTATCGTACAACATTTTATCACTTTGACGACCAACTGTTGACTGGCAGTTGGACGGACTATCTTTTTTCAGCCTGTGCCAGATAGATCCAGTCGTGTCCGTAGGCAGAAGGTATGCGGGCCAGTTCTTTGGGCTCTGAGAGCGACACAGCTGCGGAAAGCTGAACAAATTTTTGCAAAGGCACCGGGTAGGGGACCCAGGGAGTGAGTGGCCGGGATGTTTCGTATTCGATCAGCACAAACCAGCCGCCGGGTTTCAGAAATTCCAGTAGTTGATCCAATACGTTTACCGGGGCCTGAGCATAATGCAAAGTGTTGGCCATCAGGATACCGTCAAGAACCGGCAGGGTATAGGGACGATTAAAGTCCAGTTCTTCCACAATTAACTTACTGGATGCTAAATGGAGTCCGTAGAGCATGTGCGGATTTTTATCGGCAGCGTAGATCGTACTGCCGGGTTCCAGCAAATGGTCCAATGCCTGGGTAAAGATGCCGGTACCGGCGCCGATGTCGGCCCAAATCCCTTGGGCAGGAGGGATGGCCGGGCGAATGAAATCGATTGCGGTATGAAGATCCATATTGGCTGGTGAGTGATGTACATTATAAATATGTAGAGATGAACAGTACGGCGTTTGCTTAAGTTGCGGTATGGTTCGCAGACCAATCTTTTTTCTCAGATCGTAACAAAATTACACCCCACATTTGCTGGAGAAAAAAATAAAAAGATACTTCCTAATTTCGCTGATAGACCTTATCTTTGCGTCCGCAAAAAATAGAATTATGCTAATTATCGAAGTAAAAGAAAGCGAGAATATCGATCGCGCGTTGAAGCGCTACAAGCGTAAAGTGCAGCAAACCAAGATCTTGCGTGAACTGCGTGACCGCAAAGAGTTCAAAAAACCTTCTGTACAACGTCGCAACCAGATCTTGAAAGCAATCTATAAAGAGAAGAAAGGCCGCGATATGAGCTTTTAATTGCACTTTTCTTTTTATTTTGCTGCTAACATATACCTTAGCCTGCCAGTTGAATGGTGGGCTATTCTTATTTCTATCCATCCCAATTGCCGATCTTCTGCGGCACTCCAATGAAAGCTAAGTTGATTAGTTAAAGTCGTCAGTCGCTGGTCGATAGTCGTCAGTTATCCAGATCTTACTGAAAGATGGAGCGAAGAGACCAAATCACAGAGATCGAAGCCTTCATTTCATAGTAATACGGGGCATTTTCTCCATCTTTAGCACCGACTTGATCGACTTACGACTAACGACTGCCTGACTAACGACTTATAATTATACCATAAATTCCCGACGGTTTACTACATTGCGACGGGATCACCACTGATAAAACCGACCAATTACAATGAACGCCAAGATCTTTTTTCAGCTAGCCATTATGATGTTTATCCAGTTTTTCCTGTGGGGAAGCTGGTATACAACCATTGCTGTATACATGACCAATGTGGGGATGGAGACCCTGACGCACTGGCCATATACCGTCAACCCGATTGCCGCCATTGTAGCTCCTTTTTTCCTGGGACTGGTGGCCGACCGCTATTTTGCTACGGAAAAAGTACTGGCTGTATTGCACCTGCTGGGGGGCATTATTATGTTGATCGTTCCGCAGACGACCGGGACGCCCTTCCTGTTCATTACGCTTTTGCTACTTTACAATCTCTGTTTCATGCCCACTTTGGGGCTGTCCAACACCCTGGCTTTCCACAATATAGAAGATCAGGAAAAGCAATTTCCGCTGATCCGTGTTTTTGGTACGATTGGCTGGATCGTTGCAGGATTATTTGTGAGCTTCGTGCTGAGCCGGTATTCCGGCGACCAGTTGGCGGAAGCTACTGCCTTGCCTCTCTATACCACGGGTATTGCCAGTATAATATTGGGCATTTATAGTTTTACTCTGCCTCACACGCCGCCACAGGGAGCCGGCCAGCAAGTATCGGTCAGAACCATTCTTGGCCTCGATGCACTCAAACAACTGGGTAGTCGCTCCTTTTATATTTTCATTATCAGCTCTATGCTGATCTGTATTCCATTAGCGGCTTATTACAATTTCACGCAGTTGTTTTTAGGAGCTACCGGCTTTGAGAATATTGCAGCTACCCAGACACTGGGGCAGGCTTCCGAAGTGATCTTCATGCTCCTGATCCCATTCTTTTTCCGCCGTTTCGGGGTAAAATGGATGCTGATTATCGGTATGGGAGCCTGGGCCGTTCGCTACGGGCTTTTCGCTCTGGGCGCACCCGAGTCAGTGAGTTGGATGGTCCTGTTGGGGATTGCACTCCACGGTATCTGCTACGACTTCTTCTTCGTCACCGGTCAGATCTATGTGGATAAAAAATCCACGCCGGCTATTCGCGGACAGGCACAGGGATTTCTTGTACTGGTAACTTATGGTATAGGCATGTTCATCGGTGCTCAGGTAGCCGGTGCAGTCTTTAACAGCTTCCTGGGTGAAGCTTCTGCCCTGACCCTGCTGCAATGGAAATCTTTCTGGTTGATTCCTGCGGCCTTTGCCGTTGCGGTAATGGTATTCTTCGGTATTGCTTTTCGGGAAAAGAAGGTCTAATGTTATAATGCTGTGATGCTGTGATGTTATGATC
>JAGQXH010000181.1 GCA_020436695.1 Lewinella sp.
GTCAGGTGGATGCTTGAGCAGGTGCCCGGTGCCCGGGAAAAAGCTAATAAGGGAGAACTGTGTTTCGGCACGGTCGATAGCTGGCTGATCTGGAAACTAACTGGCGGTAAAGCACACGTTACCGACTACACTAACGCTTCCCGTACGCTAATGTACGATATTTTCAAGCTCAAATGGGACGATCATTTGCTGGAGATCTTAACCGTACCGGCCAGTATGCTGCCGGAGGTAAAAGCTTCCAGTGAGATCTACGGAGAAACAACTGCCGATCTACTTGGTGGCAGTATTCCCATTGGGGGTATTGCCGGTGATCAGCAGGCAGCACTCTTCGGCCAGGCCTGCCTCGAACCCGGGATGGCCAAAAATACGTACGGTACCGGCTGCTTTATGCTGATGAATACCGGTACGGAAGCCGTGCACTCTAAAAATGGACTGCTGACCACCATCGCCTGGGGACTGGACGGAGAAGTGCATTATGCACTGGAGGGGTCTGTCTTTATTGCCGGAGCTGCCGTGCAATGGCTTCGCGACGGACTGAAACTCATCGATGAATCACCGGACTCGGAGTTTTTTGCCATGAAGGTGTCCGGCACAGATGGTGTATACGTGGTACCCGCCTTTGCCGGTCTGGGCGCACCCTATTGGGATATGTATGCCCGCGGTGCCATCTTCGGTCTTACTCGCGGCACTACGAAAGCACACCTCATCCGGGCTACGCTGGATTCTCTGGCTTATCAGACCAAGGATGTACTCGAAGCTATGGAGCAGGATTCCGGCGTGCCACTCACTACGCTGCGGGTAGACGGTGGCGCAAGTGCCAATAACCTGCTCATGCAATTCCAGGCGGATATCCTGGGTGTGGAAGTAGAAAGACCAAAGATCATTGAAACTACTGCCCTGGGCGCTGCCTATTTGGCCGGTCTCTCCTCAGGCTTCTGGACCAGAGCCGAGATCGAGAAGAAATGGCAACTGGATCAGCGCTTTTCTCCCGAAATGCAGGCCTCCGAGCGTAATGAGCTATACAAAGGCTGGAAAAAAGCTGTGGAGCGTACGATGGGCTGGGAGGATAAATCGTAGAATGGTTATATGGCTGGTATCGTACCGTAAGTATGTGTTTAGTGAAAAAAGCGCCTTTTACTCCTTTGAATCCACTTTATTACATTTCATACCCTAAATATATACTACCGTAAGGTGCGATACCAGCCATACCAGCTTAATCCGCAACTTCCAGCAACCAGGACCGATCCGTCAGCAATACCGTCTGCTGGATCTGTTCCCGGATCTTCCGGCGTTTCTCCGGCAGGCTACGCAGGAGTTTATCCAGCAGTCGAATGAAATTTTGATAGGCTCGTTTTTCATCCCGGCTCATTTTTTTATTACGTAGAATATAGACCTTGAAAGACGACAGGAGGGAATCTAATGCTTCCCAGGCTTCGGTGGTGTAGTAGATCTTGGCCAGCAGTATGCGGCCGTGCAGGTAATAACGCAGATCGGAAAATTCCACTTCCCGCAGTTGGAGTTGCGCCTGCTCATACGCACCCTGATGATAATACAGGTCGGCCAGATTGAAATGGATCGCTTCGGTCCGTTCCGTCTCGTTTAACAGGGGGCCATATTGATGGATGAAATCCTTCACCCAGTCGTAGCGATGCAAACCCAGGCCCAGTTTGATCACATTTTTAAAGGTCCAGGGGGAAATGACGCCTTTATCGAGAAATAATCCTTTGTCCAGGGCCTGTTCGTAAAGGAATAACAGCGGATTGGCAAATTCTTTTTTACCCGCCCGGATGCCGCGAATACAAAAGTTGACCAGCGTAAGATAAATGAAATAAAGCTCCTTATCGGAAAGCGTATCCTCCATGAGCGGAAGCTGATCTTTCAGTTCGAAAAAATAACGGTCGGGTTGTGTGTGGGTGAGCAGCAGGTATAAACGCCGGTAAATGGAAATGATCGGGATGTGTGGCAGATGCTCCGCGATAGTCATGATCTGCTCGGCGAAATGAACCTGAAAAGATTCCGGGCGCACCTTATTCAGCGAGATAAGGGAACAGAGATGCCGTAATTTCTGTGCAACAAAATAGCTGTCGAAATGATCGGCAGCTTCCTGCACCTGCTCTCCCAGGGATCGCTTCTTGTCTTTTGACCAATACAGCTCTTCCGCTCTTGCCAGCAAATATTGCTGGTAGTAGAATCGAATATTGCGTACCGGTTCCTCTTTCAGACTGCGTTGTGCTTTCTGGATATCAAATCGAAAATGCTTATCCAGATCTCGTTCCTGGTAGACTTTTAATGCGTAATAGGAATGCATGATCCCGTCACTTTGCCAGCTCTGTAGAGCCAGGTAGTCGGAAGCCAGCGTAAGCAGCCGGCTGCATAAACGATTGTAATCCAGTTCGGAGAAGGCCCGGTCGGGGCAGGCTGAATGGAACAGCATTTCTTTTGATGGTAATTCCTCCCAAATTGGACCATCCTTAAAATATGGGGCCAGTATATCGGCCAGCCGAACCAGGCTGTCGGTCTGGTTAAAGAACGGAGATCGTAGATATTTTCCGAATTCCAGCCATTCCTTTTGGTCAAAGGTAGCCAGTAGTTCAAACAGCTTGTTCCTGCTTTTCATGGAAGACACGATAATAGTATGACAAGTGGTGTACTAAATTGGAGATGAAAAAGCGTCATGTCAATAAATATTATTGGATAAAATTAGTTGTTTGATAATGTTAAATATTTGAAAATGAATTAATTATGATAATTAAAAGATTTTTTGTAAAAATATGAATGGATAAGCTAAGAAAAATGTAATTGTTTTCGGCAATTCTCCACGGTATTTTTGTCAAAGTAATGAAATGATAAGCGCTGTAAACCAGAAGATCCATGAACAAATACATTTGTCGTTGGCTATTGTGCTTATGTAGCGGGCTTCCTTTGAGCCTGGCTGCACAGGTCACGGTATTTCCCGGAGATGCCAGTAATAACGGCATTGTCAACAATGTAGATGTATTGTACATCGGATACAGCTTCGGTACGCCCGGCCCTTCCCGGGTATTGACAGATGCGGAATCTACTCCACAGCAGGCTCCGGCTAATTGGACAGCCGCATTTCCCGATGGCACCAATTACGCGCACGCGGATGCGGATGGTGACGGACTGGTCAATGTTCGTGACCTGCTGACGGTGTACAGCAATTACGGAGCCGAAAACCCACCGGTTATTCCGGATGTATACCCCGAACCGCCGGATAATTCGGTGCAACTGAAATTAGAGGGAATAACCGACCCGGACCCGATCATTCCCGGTAGCGCCATTTCCATCCCGTTGTTGCTCAATGAGCAAGACCGGCCCGTGGAAGTGAATGGTTTGGCTTTCTCCCTGGAATTTGATCCGGAACTGATCAGTGAGATCCGCATTGACTGGAGCGACGGCTGGTTTACCGGAGATAGTAGTTGGTACAGCCTGCAAACACGGGTAACGGAGGAAAAGACCTATCTGGATATTGCATTGACCCGCTTCGGTAATGACCCGATAACTGGGGGTGGTGAGATCGGGCAGGTGTATCTGATCATCGAGGAAGATCTTGTCGGGCTGTTGCCGGCCCCCTCAGATACATTAAACATACTGATCGAATTGAAGAAGATATTAGCTAAGGGTAGAAATTTCGAACCGTTACCGGTGCTGGGTGATGACTTGCAGTTTACCGTTCATCATCCGGATGCACGCAATACTCCGGTCAATGATCCCCGGGCCGGTAACTTCACCGTGTTCCCCAACCCCGCAAAAGGTTTGATCACCATCAAGGCGGCGAAAAATATCCGGACCATCTGGATCACCGATCTGCTGGGCCGCCAGATGCAAATGAAAACAAATGTGGCTTCCGATTTTATCCAATTGCCTTTAAAAAATCTTCCTTCCGGTTTGTACCTGGTCAGGGTGCAAACGGAGGAAGGTTTTGGATACCGGGAGATCCTGGTGGAATGAGAAAACGAGTAGTGCACGAAATACACTGTCAATTAAATTAGATAACATGGTTCATGTTCTATTGCTTCATTGTTTCACTGACAAGACAGCCATGAAACAATGGAGCCATATAGCATCGAATTGCCCGTTGAGGAATTCGTCCGTTTAATTTTTGTGTTACAGGATTTTGTTGACAATGTACAAAACGACTGTTCCGAAAATGTGCTAACAATAGACTGAATTGCGAGGAATGTCCTTCACTCGTTTCCGCACTAACCCCCATTACAGCATTATAACAACTTGTCCCGTATGCGAAGTGTCGGGATCACAGAATTACAACATTAAAAAACATCCGATGAAAACAATCATGAACCCAAAATTACTATGGGCCCTGCTCCTGCTTTGCTGTAGCAGCCTAAGCCTACAGGCCCAGTTCGAGATCACCGGCCGGGTAGTATTCGGTGAAACGAAAGAACCAGTACCCAATTATGAGGTCCGGATCACCTTGCCTGCACATGGCCAGGAGTACACCGTCTCAACCGACGATGAGGGCATCTACCTGCTGGCTCTTGACTGGACCAGTGCCGAGATCCTTGAAGCGGTCATTGAAGTGGTAGACCTGTGTACCGGAGAGATCCATATCCGGGAATTTCCAGACCCGAATGGTGAATATACCAACCGCTATATTGCCAATTTTTCTATTTGCCTGGGTATCGATCCGCCACCGCCGCCGCCCGGTTGTGAAGCTTTTTTCAGTTATGAACAGTTAAAGGTCAATCCTCCGACCGTACTTTTTTTCGACCTTTCTTACGTTAATGATTCTTCGGAGGTGGCCTATCTCTGGGATTTCGGCGACGGTACCACGAGCAGCGAACCGGCACCGACCCACATTTTTCCGGAGATCGGCATTTATGAAGTAACGCTTACCGTTAGATCTGAGAACTGTACCAGTACAACGATCCAACACGTCATCCTGCAGGAAACCCTGGATTGTGTTTGCCCGGCTGTTTATAACCCCGTATGCGTTACATTGGACGATGGTACGGTAATTACCTTCGGCAATCGTTGTGAGGCGGAATGCGCCGGTTTTAAGGAAGGTGACTGGCAGGCCTGTGAGCCCAATGAGTGCGGCTGCCCGGAGTTTTATGATCCAGTTTGTGTGATCGGACCCAACGGAGATTCTTTGCAATTTTCCAATATCTGCTTTGCTGAATGCGCCGGTTACCCGCCCGATCAGGTGGAACACTGCAACCCGATCAATGAATGCGAGTGCCCGCAAGTTTATGATCCGGTCTGTGTGACCAACGATGCCGGTGAGCAACTGACCTTTGCCAATGAATGTCTGGCACGTTGTGCCGGTTATCCTGCGGATGCTATTACGGAGTGCAACGGTAGCTGCTCCTGCCCGGAATATTATGATCCGGTCTGTGTTAAAGTCGATGGAGACAGTTTGATCCAGTTTCCTAACATTTGTTTTGCGGAATGTGCCGGTTATGGCCCGGATGAAGTATACGCATGCGATGAACCCTGTTATTGTCCGACAGTAATTGACCCGGTCTGTGTGTATCTTGCTTCGGGAGAAATACTGCGTTTCGAGAATTCCTGCCGGGCCGAATGCGCCGGTTATGCGCCGGATCAATATCAAAAATGTGATCCGGAACCCTGTATCTGTCCGGAATACTACAGTCCCGTTTGTGCCGTAGTGGGCGGTGATACCCTGACCTTCGCCAATATCTGCTTTGCCGAATGTGAAGGTTTCGGCCCGGATGAAGTATTTGCCTGTAATCCGAATGGGGCCTGCAATTGTCCGGACGACTATGAACCGGTATGTGCGGTAGGCGGCGACAGCATTATCTATACGTTCCAGAATAAATGTATCGCATTGTGTCGGGGGTATTCCGAAGATCAGTTGTTTACCTGCAATGATCCCTGTGCCTGCCCGGACTACTACGATCCGGTATGTTACTACGATGCTGCTGGAAACAAGGTAACTTTCCCGAACCGTTGCGAGGCGATGTGTGCCGGGGTTGACCCGGATCTGTTGATCGACTGTTCGGCCGACTGTATCTGCCCGGATGATTACGCACCGGTCTGCGTTGTGGTGAACGGCGTAACCCGTACGTTCAGCAATCGCTGTCAGGCCGAATGTGCCGGCTTCCCGCCAGACCAGATCTTCGAGTGTGAACCCAAAGAATGCGATTGTCCCGAAGTATACAGTCCGGTATGTATAGTGACCGATTTCGGACCTGCCTATTGGTTTGTTAATGCCTGTGAAGCGGAATGTGCCGGCTTTGACCCCGATCAGTACGAAAGTTGCGGCCCGGAAGACTGTATTTGCCCGGCCGTTGTCGATCCGGTATGCGTGTATTCTGTAGAAGGAGATTCCATTTGGTTCAGCAATCGTTGTGAGGCGATCTGTGCGGGTTACAGTGAAGATCAGATCTTCAAATGTGATGTAGAGCCTCAATGTAATTGTGATCTGGTATACGATCCGGTTTGTATCTATACCCCGGGTGGTACGGTTATTCGTTTTGCCAATGCATGTGAGGCCCGTTGTGCCGGTTACGATGAGCAGGTGTGGGTAAAATGTGATGATACCTATTGCCGGGCCCAGTTTCGGGTAGAATATGTAGCCGATGCACCGTGGAATATTCAATTCTTAAATGTCTCTACACCGGCAGATAGTACAGATGTAAAATGGCTGTGGGATTTTGGAGACGGCACCCTTAGTGAAGAGACCCATCCGTTCCACCATTTCCCACACGAAGGGGTCTATGAAGTACGGCTCACCATGACCACCGCTTCCGGTTGCTCCAGTACTTACCGGGAACAGGTAGTTGTCGGTGATGAACCCTACGGCACCAAATGTGAAGCCATGTTCTTCTTTGAACAGGAGCCGAATGACCCCTACGCCTTCCAGTTCCATGATATGTCATTGGGGCAGATCGTCTCCTGGCAGTGGTACTTTGGTGACGGAACTACCAGCAATGAACCGGCTCCCCATCATCGTTACGAAGAGGCAGGCATCTATATCGTATCCCTATCCGTCAAAGCTATCGACGGCTGCACCAATCTGATCAGTGTATTGATCGCTACCGATGATGATATCGTTTATAATCCCGATTGCCATGCGCTCTTCCTACCGCTGATCCGTCCGGAAACCAATCAGGTATCCTTCCTGAATTTTTCCACGGCCGGGGCCGCAGAGACCCATTGGGATTTCGGTGACGGTACCACCAGTGATCAGTTGATGCCGATCCATATGTACGACAATGCCGGCACCTATACGGTGACCCTCACGGTGACTTCCCAGAACGGGTGTACCAGTTCGTACAGCGCCACGATCAATGTTGCGGCCGGTAACTTTACGGCAGCTCCGGAATACGAATTCCGCAGTACTACAGATACGGATGAGGAAGTGTTGCCATCCAATGCCGTAAAAGTATTTCCAAATCCGGTATCTACGGAGCTGTGGCTGGATATGAGTGATCATCCGGGCGGTCGACTGCAATGGCGGATCTTTAGTCTGGAAGGACGAGCGGTCAGTGAAGACTCAGAAAACCTGTCTGCGGGCCATCAGCGCTTGTCCATCCTGACGACAGGCCTTCCCTCCGGAGTATATGCCCTGCAGGTGATGAATGAGCAAGGTATGATCACGAAAAAATTTGTTAAAAGATAGTCCCTGTAATCCCCAAAACCACCAGGTAATTTTTTCTCGGACAATCCCATGAACGAGTGTTATCCACCAGCCCCTTTCCGGCGTTTCCGGGAAGGGGCTTTTAGCATTTAAGACTAGTGCTTAGTCAACACCGAAGATTCTGATTGTATGGGAGTGTATTATCCGAATACATTCGCAAACCGAAGATCCATTAATGTTCACTGGGTGGATGCCCGTAAGTCTGCTGAAAGATCCGGGAGAAGTAATTCGGATCGGAAAAACCTACTGCGTAAGCTACTTCGGCTACGGTGTGTTGGTGCCGGGCCAGCATTTGGGCAGCGTGACGCAGCCGGATATCGCGAATAAACTGCTTGGGCGTTAGTCCGGTCAAGGCTTTGAGCTTGCGGTAAACCTGCGTGTGTCCCAGATTGACGGCCTTCCCCAGATCCTTGACGCCAAATTCGGCATTATCGAGTTGCACGATCACTTTATCCCTTAACTGCTGCAGGAAAAGTAGTTCCGGGTTTTCCGGAGGATCTTGCTCCTGGAGTTGGAGCAGATCGGACCGCAGATGATACTTGCGAAGGTTGTCCCGGAGTTCCAGCAATTTTTCGACACGGATAAGTAACTCTTCCCGGTTGAACGGCTTGGTAAGATAAGCATCTGCTCCGAAGCGAAGCCCATTCAGCCGGTCCTTTTCTTCGGCTTTTGCGGTTAGCATGATGATGGGGATGTGACTGGTACGCCGGTCTTCTTTTAGGGTTTGGCAAAGCTCGTACCCATTCATTCCCGGCATCATTACATCGCAGAGAATAATGTCCGGTATATCTTCAAAGGCCTGTTCTTTCCCCTGAAGGCCGTCCATGGCCGTGCTGATTGAAAATTTGCCGTTCAGGCAATCCTGGATATAAGTGGATACATCGGGATTATCTTCTACGATAAGTACATGAGAAAGATCCTGATTATCGGTCACCAATCCAGATCCGGTCTCTTCTTTTTCAGCGTCGGAAATGCGATCGGGAACCAGCGGCAGCGGTTTATTGCTGGTAGGTGCTTCCCGCCGGATCGGCAGATAAATACAGAAGGTGGTGCCTTTTCCTAGCTCACTGCTTACTTCAATCTCGCCTTTCATTAATTGTACCAGCTCGCGGGTGACTGCCAGACCGATACCGCTGCCTCCCTGCTGGTATTGGGCATGAAGTTTGGATTGATAAAAGCGATCAAAAATATGCTCCAGATCTTCCGGTGGAATACCGGTACCTGAATCTTCGATCTCCAGAGCAAGGTGCAGCTGATCCTGGCGCTCAACGGATCGCACCCGGATGTCGATCTGGCCACTGGCCGGTGTGAATTTGATGGCATTGGAAAGCAGGTTGTAGACGATCTGCTGTATTTTTGCCTCGTCAAAATCCATGAATAGCTCTTTGGATTCCGCCTGATAAACAAGTTGGAGGTTTTTGGCTTCCGAATTCGACTGGAAAGATTCACACAGGTAGCGCAAAAAAGGAATAATATCCGCCTGTTGATAATGGAGTTCCAGTTTACCGGCATCCAGTTGAGACAGATCCATCACCTGATTGACCAGATGAAGCAGGCTACGGGTATTGCGTTCGATCAGCTTTTTCTCCCGCTCGTGTTCGCTGATATTGTCAAGCATACCCATGATCACGGTAAGTGGAGTGCGAAGTTCGTGGGTAATGTTGGTATACAGATCGGTCTTCAACTGATAAAGCTCCTGCTGCCGTTCAATTTCCAACTCATTCTGTTTTTGGATCAACTGGCTTTTCTCCAATTCAAACTGAGCTCTTTGCTGTTGCCGCCGGATCTTTTGCTGCCGGTAGGCCAGACCAAGAGAAAAGATCACCAGCTCAAATCCGGCACCGATCTCCAGTCCGGTTACCGAATAATCAGGAGATTGAAGCCGGGCTACCGCTGTTGCTACCATACCGGCACCCATACACAACAGGCCCGTCAGCACAAAATGGGCCATGCGGTCTCGCATGCGAAGTAATACCACTATGAACGGCAAGCTGAACAGGGCAAACAGAAAGGCGTAGGGCAAGGTAGCCCAGTCAGAGATCTTATAGCTGAAATTGGTAGTCAGCATCAGAGAAAGATCCAGCAAGAGAAACGCGACGGCCGTCCAGCTCAACCATTTAAAGGCCTTGTCCCAAAAAGGACTTTTCTTTTGCAGGTCCAGAAAAGAACGGATAAAACTCATGTAGCCGATGAATCCAATATAGGTGGACAGTTTTACCAGATAGATGAATTTCGGATGATCGGGTAAAAGAGTAGGGATGATCAGATCATGGGCATCGCCACTGACATAAGCTACGTAGCCGGCCAAACCGATCAGGTATACGGCATAATAACCATAGGTTCGGTCTTTGGAGTACACCCGTAGGATCAGGGCATAGATCAACATCATCAGGCAAAAACCAATGAAAAGCGAGGCCGTTTGCTTTTTGCGCAGGATCTTATGCAGGAAGGCCGGTTCGCCTTCTATGGTCATATGGAAATCCGGGGCAATCGTGGCCCGGTCACTGCGGGCGCGAATGTAAATAGTTTGGACGCCTTCCGGCTCCAATGTAAATTTGAAAAGGTTGGCTTTCAGAATGGGGGCAAAGGTTCTTTGGGCTACGGGGGTGAAAAAACCGCTCAATTGTTCCTGGTCGGTTGTTTTTCCTTCCAGGGCGTAGTAGGCCTCTGCGTAAGTAATGGACTGATGCATCCGGATGACCCATTCAAAGGCAGCGTTATTCGAGGTCCGGTTGTATACATTCAGTTTAAGCCAGTAGTTTCTTTCTCCCTCCAATTGTGAAGTCATCCGATGTAAGGGTACAAAATCACTGCGTTGATGAACCTGTTGAAAGCTCAAAGGAACTTCACCTTCTTCCAGGATCAGTATTTGATCCTCTACTGCCTGGATATCTGAGGAGCGGATAGTATATACCTGTCCCACAGCCAAATTGGCCAGTAGGTTCAGAAAGAAAAATGCTTGGGCTATAAGGTTGTACTTCAAGCTGATAGATTGCACTCTTTTACACTCGGCATTGCTTCCGTCCAAATTTACGATTTTTAATATTGGCGATAAAATTTAAGTGAAGAAGACCGGGGGTTAAAAAGAAATTTCCCGGATCTTAACGGCCAGATTCTGGTGTTTTCCGTTGCTTTCGGAGGCCAGGCGGGCAAAAGTCCAATCTCGAAGTCGCATGGGGCTGACCCCGGCTAATGCGGCTACCCGTCTGATGGTCATCTCCGGTTTGTTGCGCAGTCTTTCCTTACAGTTTAGTAAATGCTGGGTCAGATCATAAGCCCGGTCTCCCAGATATGGCTTGATGTCAATGGCCAACCAGTTTTTTCGCTCTGCTTTCAGTACGTTTCCGGCGTGGAGGTCGGTGGCCAGTAGTACCTCCTGATGACTGGCTTCACTTAGCTGATATTTTAAACGAATACCTGTTTTTGCCAGTTCAGGGTCGGGGAAATGGTTTAGACCCTCCTGTTCTTCCAGCGCAAATTTTGACGTGATGGAACGAAAAAGTCCTTTCGGGACAGGAGCCTTCCAGAAATGGGGTAGGAGATTCCCGAACACTTCATCCTGCTGTTCTTCCGGCAGTACACTAAGCTGCGTGCCCGGCACACATTTTTCCAGCAGCATGGCATTCATATTCCGGTCAAAATCGATAAGGTAGACAGTGGGATCGCCATTTAAAACCCGGAGACCATCGATCTCATGCAATGCTTCTTCGTGCGGTAGTCCAAGCTTGAGTACGGCTTCCCTGCCCTCAGCTGTCTTACAGGGAACTACATACGAACAGCTCGCATTCTCGATATATGGCTCCCCAAGCGTTAGTGTCCATTTTTCTTTGGCCTGCTGCACATGAAAAGGGAGCGTCTCCAGCCAGGTCTGGTGTTCAGGAGCTGTCTTGCCTAATTCCAAAAGAAAGTCAGGGATGTCCATATTGAATATAAAAATCAGTAGTTTAGCCCATGCTATATCACTACCACTTCTTATGCAAGATAGTAAAATAATCCGCCTCCTTAAAAGTCTTGACTCCAGTGAAATGCGCCTTTTACACAAGTATCTGCGGTCTCCGTTCTTTAATTACAGTACGGCCGTTCTGAGTCTGTATGAGTACCTGCGAAAATTTCACCCTTCCTTCTCCGGCCCCGATTTGGAACGCAAACAGGTATACAGTAAGATCTTCCCCGGGAAGTCTTACCGGGATAAAACCTTCCGCAATTTACTGCATGAATTTCTCGGTCATATTGAGCATTTTATGATCCAGTTGCAGGTCCGTAACGATGAATACGTCAGTAAGAAATTGCTGATGGAAGCACAGGCACGTCGCGATCTGTTCCCGTTTTTCGTACAACGTAATCAAGAATTGATCCGGGAGCTCGAAGAGCGCCCATATCGTGATATTTTCATCTACCGCGAATTGACAGATCTTTATGAACAGTTCTATTTTCATCCATCCACCGATAAATTAGAGGAAGGAGAAAAAGCGCTACG
>JAGQXH010000182.1 GCA_020436695.1 Lewinella sp.
GCAGGAAACATCAGCCATTGATTCCACTGCAGGCAAACATTCCAATTAATTAGAGCCGGAAATTCCTTCTCTTAAGCTGGCATTTTCCTTTTTTACCTTTTCCAGCTCTGAAGAAAGCTGATCGATCCTTTTATTTTGATCAATCAGATAAAGTGTTAATTCCTCAACTTTTTGAAGCAACTTAAGGTTCATTTCCCCTAATTTGAAACCACCTTCTTCTTCAACCTCGGCTGCTGAAGGGATTTCAGGCAAGTGCTTGTTCTCCTTAATATACTGCTCAACTTCCGGAAGGCTTTTCAGATCGTAGTCACTTTCGAATACAAAATCAGGAAAGGGATTCGTAATAAGGACCTGAGCTTCTCTACACCCAATGGTTCCTTCAACGGCCAGTTGGAAAGATCCCGGGTTTTCCGTGTTTATACCAACATTACCGGTGGGTCCGTCAACAGTAATAACAGCAGTACCTGCATTCAGGATACCTACTTCTACCTGAGCACGGGGTGCCTTTCTGATCTGAAAATCGTAATTCTCGTCAAAGATCATCGTTCCTTGTGTGGCACCACCACCCATTGACATAGCCGCACCGTCCAGGCGATTCAAAGTTGCAGCAGCCGAAGCCTGTATATTGGTTAGCAGGAAACTCTTTGCCCGAACAGTTCCCAGAACCTGAAGTTCATTTGAAGGAGTGGAAACGTTTACACCAACATTTGCGTTACCTGAAGCCTGAACTGCACCAGGAGCGTAAAGCTGCCCAAACCCCATCGTTGCACTTAGAGAAAGAACTGCTACCAAAAAAAGTTTATACATTTTCATAGTTATCATTTTTTCTAATCAAAAATTAGTTTTCAAATCAGTGATTTTCTGTTTTTTTTAAGCCCTATTAGCTTCATAATACCTTAGCTGGACCGATCCGCAATAATGTCACCATCGATACCGACTTTTTTTAATTTCTCTAAAAAATGTATTTAGAAAAATCCGTAGCACTCACCCCTTTTAGCTGGTTTACAGAGTATTTACCCCTAATAATCGAATAACTGAAAATCTCTTTTATATTTTTTTAGGATGATTTCCTTGATCTCGGCATCATTCTGGATGACTTCGATATCAGCCGTGCTTTTTTTCGAAGTGTTTAACGTTTTAAACATTGGCCCTTCCTCGTACTCCAGGCCGAGACGGTCCATCAGCTTCGGGTATATACTGCTGGATTCTTCCAGTTTAAATACCTGATTCACCATCAAGTCTCCTTGTTCATTTGTTACCCACAGATATTGCGGCTCAAGTATATTGTCCGGGCCTTTCTTTGAAAAAAAATCCGATTTTATAAAATCCCTTATATTTGAAAACTGGTCCATGACTGCACTTTGAGGCCAATTTCGCCAGGACTTCAAGAATGAATAGGTTGACAAGGTTCTTTCGTATGGATTTCGCACAAAAGCAAAGGAAAAAAAGTCAGCATAAGTTTTTTCGCCAACTAACCGTTTTATTTTTAGCGCAGTTGAATGTTTGCCCAATCCATATTTCTCTATGTACAAGAGAGCCAGCTTTTCACCAAATTTTGTTCCTCCGATTTCGATATCAAGCGGGGTATTGAATTTTGCCAGTCCTGATGTAAACGTTGTCCCCCCGGTTTTGGGTATATGTATAAAAATGTATTTATAGGTGTTACTTATAAGCGTCATTCGTGAAATTTCGTTCAATTTGCCAGTACACTTTGTAAAACGTCACCAGCCTGGTAAAAAAAGAAAAGAAGAAGGTGACAATTTACAATCTTTTTCTTGCTAAGGTAATGGACATGAGCATTAAAAAGCTAAAATCCGAATCGAAAAGGTCCGCCATCGAGGAGCAGGTTTTAACCAACATTAGGAATGGCGATTCTAATGTTGAAGCGGTGAATTGGTTTTTTAAAAACTCCAGAGATTATGCTCAACAATTCTTGATTAAGTACTATCCAAATCTTGAAAAATTCGAATGGGATGCCATCTTTGCCAATGTCAACCTAAAATTCACCACCCGGATCAGGAATGGGATAGAACTTCAACCAGGTACCCGACTGACAACCTATTACACTAGTATTGCCAAGTTTGCGGCCCTGGATTTCGTTCGTGATCAGCAATATCGTAACAACTTCCAGGAAGTTAATGATCATCAAGTGATAGAACTTCCGGCTATAGAAGGCAAGTTAGAGCGAGAGGAAAGAGCCAGAGAAATACAAGCCTGGCTCATGCGGATTATCGGAAATATGGATCAGGTTAAAGTCTTGCTTTTACAAGCCGATGGAGTTGCTTATAAAGACATTGTGGTTCAAACGGGATATCAAAGCGAGGGGGCATGTCGAAATGCAGTTGTGAAGGGAAAAAAGAAGATTGCTGAATTCCTGCTTGAAAATCCGGAATCAGCTCAAGCTTTGAGAAAACTTTTACTGGGACACTGACTTATTTAAAACTACTTAGTATGCGATACTTTGAATGGATAAGGGAATACCGCCAAGGTAAGTTGACCGCTACTGACCGGCAGGCTTTTGAGCATGAGATGAAAGATAATGCAAGTTTGCGTGCAGAACCGGAGGCTGTTGAGTTAACGGAACTACTCCTGAGGGAAGCGTCCGTGAAAGGTATCCAAAATACGAAGGCAGAACAAGCTCCTGGTGGTCATAAACATTGGAAGCCCTATATACTGACAACGGGAATAGGGCTTATCCTGTTAGGTATTGCTTTATGGTGGTATTCAACTGCCGGCATCGTGTCAAATGACGAGTCGGAAACAGAGGTTCCTGTTGAGCAGAACTGGACACCAAATATTTTTCCGGGAAAATCAGAAACTCCGGATGATCAGTTGCCGCCGGCTCCTGTGCAAACCACAACTCCGATAGCTGGTTTAAGTTCCCCAAAAAATGATAAGGACGATCACCCTGGAGTATCCTTCAAAAAACATCAGAAAATGCAATTACCCCGGCAGGAAGAAGATCTTTCAGCACATTCCGGTAATATGGAAAATATCGCTGATGTTCAAAATGATCGTCTCCCGTTTGCGGTAAGTCCCAATGCAGTAGCCGTGTATACGGTGCAGGCTGTTTTGGATGACACATTTTCTCCAGAAAAATCTGTAGCACTTACCGCAACCGAAAAGATCACGCTAAAACCCGGATTCCATGCAAAAGCAGGAACCAGCTTTAAAGCAAAAGTCAATGATAGTCCTCTTTTTCAATGACCGAATGCATCTGATGAAGCATCCGGACCGGAGAACGCTCTATCTTTTCCTTTTTGACATGGCAAGATAGAATGACATATTTCATGTACAGTTGAGTTTTTTTCCCATACGCCGAGTAATGAACAAGCGAAATTTCTTTTCAAGCCTGATCGCCAATCTCCCAGAGAACAATCGCTTGGAAAGAATATGGCTCATGGCCAAAATGGAGTTTAAAAGGCGTTATTACGGTTCCTTTTTAGGCCTGATCTGGGCTTTTATCAATCCTCTTGGCCGTTTCTTTATTTATTTTTTTGTGTTCACCTATCTACTGAAGACCCAAACTCCTAATTACGCTCTTTTCCTGTTCCTCGGACTTATCATTTGGATCTACTTTTCCGAAGCTGCCATCATGGGACTCACGATCATCAAACGCCGGTCCTTTCTCCTGGAAAATATACAGATCAATGCAGTTGACATCTACATTTCAGCCCTACTGAGCAGTACTTTCGGATTTGCCTTTAATTTTATGGTATACTTCACGGCGAGTCTATTCTTCGATGTTGATTTCGGCTTTCAGGTTCTTTGGCTGCCCATATTGTTTCTCAACTTAGTGCTGTTCATTCTGGGGATAATGATCATCCTGTCGATCATTCATATTTTCATTCGGGATATTATCCATATCTGGAACCTGACCACACTTATGCTCATGTGGTTCAGTGGTATCTTTTTCAAGATCGACAACCACAGCCTGGATTGGAAAGAAGTGGTGATCGCCCATCTCACTCCCGTTTGCGGCATTATCAAAAATTCTAGAGCGGTGTTAATATACGGTGAAAGTGTAGATTTGCCCTTTCTCTTATATGATTTCATCTACGCTGTGGTATTCTTTAGTTTTTCGCTCCTTCTGCTCCGTAAATTTTTTAAAATCGGCTTGGAGAAACAGTAGCACAAGATTATGAATGATTTAAACAATAAAGATGCCGGCCGGACTTCTTCTGATTGGGACAAACGAGAAACAGTGATCCGCCTTGAGCATATTTCAAAAACCTATTCCATTATTGACGGTGCGCCAACCATGGCCGGACAGCTTTCTGCATTCTTCTCACCTCAATCCCGAAGAAAAATTCAGGCCTTAAAGGATATCAACCTTGAAATTAAAAAAGGTGAATTTTTCGGCATAATCGGTCATAACGGGTCGGGAAAATCCACCCTTTTACGCATCATGGCGGGTACTTATATTCCTGATAAGGGCGGGAAGGTATTTCGCAAGGGCAGTTTTATGCGCCTCGCCCTTGGAATTGGTTTTGATCCGGAATTAACGGCTCATGAAAATATCTTTCTAAATGCCTCCATTATCGGTCTGAGTATGAAAAAGATCCGGGAAAGACACGACGATATCCTGAAAATGGCGGGGCTGGAAGCCTATCTGCATACGAAAGTTAAATTTTTCTCCACGGGAATGGTTTCCCGTCTCAAATTTGCGATTGCCGTGAATGCGGAAGCAGACATCTTTTTTATGGACGAGTTTTTCGGCGGCGTAGGCGATCTGCAGTTCAAGGCCCTTTCCGCAGAAGTTTTCAAAGAATCCATCGTTAAGGGACGCACCATTATTCACGTCAGCCACTCCCTGCCAACCATAAAAGAACATTGTCAACGGGTATTGCTGTTGCACCATGGAGAAATGAAAGCCTTGGGGCCCCCTGAAGAAGTATTGCCCGTTTACCATCAGCTGATGAAACAAAACCCTTAGATCGTGTTTGGAGTCAAGAGCATCACCGTTAAATTCTGGCTACGTTATCAATGGCAGAAACGGGTTTGCCATGCTCATTTCATACCACCGCGTCCTGTATTTTTTGTACATATTCCCAAAACGGCCGGCACTTCGTTCCGAAATATGCTGTACCGGGTGATCGACCCGGAAGTAACCTATCCGAATTTACGGGATCTTGCCATCTACGAGGGGCATTATCCCAGGCCGGAACAATTAGAGGACTATTTATCCGGTATCGGGCGGGATATTTTCTTTCTAGCCGGTCATTATCCGTTCGCAATGGGAGGTTTGCTGGCAAAAGTTCCAGATTACTATGTCTTCCTACGCGACCCGCTTGCACGTACCATTTCCAATTTATTACACTTCCAGCGTAATGAACCGGATTGTATGGGACTGGATCTCTTCCAGATCTTCGACTTGTACAGAAAACATCTTCAGAACTTTCAGGTGCGTTATCTCTGTGATCCTTCTCTGACTGATTTTGATACTTTCTATCATGCAGAACGGGTGACAGAAAAATCACTCGAACAAGCCAAGGATCATCTCAGTCGTTGTGCGTTTATCGGACTTACAGAAGAATTTTCGACTTCTGTCAGATTAGCGGAAAAACTACTGGGAATATCGCTGGGAAACATTTTAAAAGATAATTTTGCCGCCAATATTCCGGAATATGACGATCCAGCGTTGGCCGAATACATCGGCCCGGCTATCCAACTGGACCAAAAGTTATATCATCACGCCCGTATCTTATTTGAACAACAGAAAGCTCACTTACTCAATACATAATGCAAATTGCCGTTATTCTGATCAACTGGAACCAGAGTGAAACCACCATCCGGTGTATTCAATCACTGTTGGCCAACCAGCCTGAGGAAAGTGAGGGGCAGCTTTTTGTGGTGGTGGTAGACAACCATTCCCATGATGATGAACTAGCTCGGATAGAGACGTACATCCTTCAATACGAAACCGAACCCATAATATACTTGATCAAAAACGACAGGAATGCAGGTTTTGCCGGTGGTAATAACGTAGGTATACGTCATGCTCTCGAGCACTACCGTCCGGATTACATATGGTTGCTAAACAATGATGTGATCGTACAGCCGAATGCGCTGACCGCATTGATACGTGCGGCCCGGAAGTATCCTGCCTTCAAGATCTGGGGCAGTACAATATACGAGCTTCAACCCCACTTACATTTTCATTGTGCCGGGGGCTTCCGCTATAATGCGCTGCTTTCGATCCCGACCCCGATCACATTCCCACCGCCGGAAAAACTTCCGACCGGTCTGTATTACCCGCTTCCCGAAATGGACTATCCTGCAGGCGTTTCCATGTTTGTCAAAGCGGATGTATTCAGAACAACCGGCTTGATGAATGAAACCTATTTTTTATTTTATGAAGAATTGGATCTGGTACATCAGATCGGTGGAAAATGGCACATTGGCTGGTGTCCGGATAGTATACTCCATCATCAATCCGGGAAAAGTACCGGAAGTAAAGATCCCAACAAAGGGCAGGGTTCTCACATTGCCCATTATCACGGCAATTTGAGCGCGTTGAAGTATACCTGGCGTTACCATCCGCTGTATCTTCCGGTCGTCTTCATTTTTCGCCTTTTTGTAAAATCCATCCTTTTTCTCAGACACCGCGACTATCGGGCCTTCAGACCCTTGTACCTTGCCTATGCCGACTTTCTGAGATGGCTCTTTGCCAAAGCGAAATGACCTGGCCCGCTACACCTTCATTCCATTTTCCTGTTCTATCTTTACAACATGTATGAGACGCCACCCATACCCATCATCATTCTCAACTGGAACGGCTTGGCCGACACCGAGGAATGCATCACGTCTTTGGAAGAACAGTCCTATCAGAATTTTGTCATTCATCTGGTGGATAACGGCTCTAATGCGGCAGAAGTGAATGCCATAAAAGAGCTGTACTTGCACCACCCACGGACCAGACTGCATCTGAATCCGGAAAATCTGGGGTTTACACTCGGCAATAATCGGATATTGAAGACGATTCTAAAACAAAGCCCACTCTCACCCTATGTTGTACTACTGAATAATGACACAAGCGTCACGCCCAATTGGCTGGAACAACTTATTGCTACTGCTATCGATCAAAAGGTCGATATGGTCGCTTCCCGGATGATCAACTATTACGAACGTTCCAAAATGGACAATGCTGGGCATCAAATGTTAAATACGCTCGAAATCCTGCCTATTGGGAATGAGGAACCGATCACAGATTTTGACCAACACCTGGAAAATATTGGTCCCTGCGCCGGGGCAGCGCTTTACAGTACCTCCATGTTGCAACAGATCGGCCTGTTCGACGAACGCTTCCGGAACGGATACGAAGATGTGGAACTCGGCTTGCGTGGTATAGTCTGCGGATACCGCGCTGTGTATGCTCCAGATGCTATCGTGTTTCACAAAATAAGTCGCTCCGTTAATAAGATCAGGGACTTTGACTATACGCTTAACATTCAAAAGCACATCTATTATATCATCGCCAAGCTCATCCCTGCTTATACCCTGTTGTCCTGCCTGCCGTTCCTGCTATTTCGTACTTTTGCGGCTTTACTGATCAATCTGCTGTTTTTGCGGTGGAAATTTTTACGGGTTCAAATACAGGCGTTGCGATGGGTATTCGGGTCGGGCAGGAAAGTACTGATCAGTGCTCATCAGAAGTTCTTTCAGGAAAACGATACGATCTCTTCAATGCAGCTTCTGAAAAAGATGGATTTCTTTTTAAAGAGAGACATAAAGCGGTTTTATAAGTATATCGTCCGACGTGAGAAGATGGTGTTTGAGAAGTATACTCACTGAATTCAGTGAAATGGATGGATTAGTGCAAATTCAGGATTTCACGACGGCCATTTCCCGCTACATTTGGTGCTTTAATACCTCATAAATGATCTAACATGAAAACAACAATCTTTTTACTGCTGATCTGCCACTTTGCCGCCTTAACCGCAAACGATCACGCTCCTGTCGAAAAACCAATCGTATTAACGGCCGTTAAACTCGACGCTACCATGACCAAAGAAATGCAAAAAGTAAGTTTCGACTTCCTGAAAATGGACAGGAAAGGGTATTGGCGGGTCAGCAAGGGCTACGTAATCCTGGAATACAAAGCAAGCGGCAGACTAATCTTTCAACGAGAGGGGGATGACGTTATTGCCATGGATGGGAAAGAGGAATTCGACACCGGCATCACCGTCCACTGTTATGGCTGCGCTGTAGGTGGTTGTGAACCAAAACGGGATAAAACAGCACGTGGTTACACCTATACCTGCACGTCTTGCAACAAAAATGATAATGTCTATACAGGCTGTATGGCTTCTGTAGAAGTGCCATCAAAAAAAATCGTGGATCGGGAAACGGCTGACGGCCGGTTTTAAGTCCAAAGGTTACTGCTATAACTCGGACCACTAAGTACAAGTGATTAGGCCTGTCGGATTTCGCAATTCGGTGGGCCTCACTTAGGTTGTACATAAGCTTCCACTGTAACCAGTAATATGTCCAAGCGCATCACGATTATACAATATGGATGAGATCACAGAAGAGAACAAGCATCCTCGATTTCCTTTCTTTCAATTCCTGACAGGAATATGTTTATATTTCGGTATTTAGGTCGAAATCGTGCACCATTCTCTCGGTTAAAAACTATTTTTTACCAGGAAGGGGCGATGACGGCTCGAAGTACATGAAAAACGATAAACCATGCCTAGTCGCCTGTTATTCCTCCTTTCGCTAACGAGCCTGTTACTACACTTTTCCGCCTGCCAAAAAGCGGATACTGCTGCAACCTACGACATCGTCATCTACGGCGCCACTTCCGCCGGCATTGCCGCTGCCGTTCAGGCCAAACGGATGGACAAATCGGTCATCCTGATCTCCCCGGACGCACGTATCGGCGGCCTCACCACCGGTGGTCTCGGCCAAACCGATATTGGCAACAAAGTAGCCATCGGCGGCATCTCCCGGGAATTCTACGTCTCCATAAAAAAATACTACGACAATCCGGTGCACTGGAAGTGGCAAGAACAAGAGGAATATAAAGACGGCGGACAAACCCGTACCGAAAGCGGAGAAGCGTCCATGTGGACCTTCGAACCCTCCGCAGCGCTCCAGGTTTTCGAAGATATGATCCGGGAAAATGAGATCGAATTAGTACTTGATCAAAAACTGGATCGCGCGGGAGGCGTCCAAAAGACAAACGGACAGATCCGATCCATTTCCATGTTATCCGGCGAGACTTATTCAGGTAAGATGTTTATTGATGCCACCTACGAAGGTGACCTAATGGCTGCTGCCGGTATTTCCTATATCGTGGGCCGGGAGGGAAATGATCAGTACCGGGAAACGCTAAACGGCGTACACACCAAATTGCGGGATACCACCATGAGCGGAGAACGGTCCAACAATGCGATCAACCACAATTTTGTAGATGGTGTCGATCCATATGTAGTCAAAGGAGATCCCGCCAGTGGGCTCTTGCCTTTTATCAATCCGGACGGGCCCGGGGAAGAAGGCCGTGCCGATGACCACCTTCAGGCATATTGTTTCCGGATGTGCCTGACCGATCACCCGGATAATCGCATCCCTTTTGAGAAGCCGGAAAACTACAACGAGCTGGATTACGAGTTGCTTCTTCGAAATTATGAGGCCGGTGAAGCCGGTTTCCCGTGGATTAATTCTCAGATGCCCAACCGCAAAACAGATACCAACAACCGCACGGGCTTTTCAACGGATTTCATCGGTCAGAACTACAACTATCCCGAAGCCACTTACGAAGAACGGGAACGCATCCGCGAACAACACCGCAATTATCAAAAAGGCTTAATGTGGACCCTGGCCTACCACCCACGTATGCCGGAGCACATTCGTGAAGAAGTAGCTCGTTGGGGAACGTGCAAAGATGAATTCGCCCGGGTCGACGGTTGGCAGGAGCAGTTATACGTACGCGAGGCCCGGCGTATGATCGGCCCTTACGTCATGACACAGTATCATTGTGAAGGCCTGGAAGTGGCCGAAGATCCCATAGGTATGGGCGCTTACGGTATGGACTCCCACCACACGCAGCGCTATGTGACAACGGAAGGCTTCGTGAAAAACGAAGGCAATGTGGAAGCGCACGTCAAAGCGCCCTACCCGATCAGTTATCGCGTTATTGTTCCCAAATCGGAGGAATGTACCAATCTGCTGGTTCCGGTTTGCCTCAGCGCCACCCATATTGCGTATGGTTCTATCCGGATGGAACCGGTGTTCATGGTACTAGGGCAATCGGCGGCAACGGCGGCCGGGTTGGCTATCGATGGTGGACTTGATGTTCAGGAGGTACAGTACCCGGAATTGCGCACTTTATTGTTGGAAGGAAAACAGGTGCTGGAACTGTGAAATTAGTGGTAACTACAGACCTGATCATTAGCTACGTCTTGATTAGTCCTTTATACGTTTGGATATATGCCTTCACCGTCTCACTTAGTTCAAACCGGCGGAGTGGTCGTGTTTCCCATTCGCCGTTAGTCGCAGCGTACATGGATTCCGCCAGTGCCTCCGCTGAAAAGGACTTCATAAAAATATGCTGTCCACTTACCACTTCCGGTAGTGCGCCCTGTGAAGATGAGATAACCGGTACGCCCAAAGCAACCGCCTCGGCAGCCGCGTAGCAAAATCCCTCACTGTATGAAGGTATCACTACACAATCGGAAGCCAACAGCACCTGTTTTAAGGCTGTAAATGAGAGATGATGATGCCATATCGTCCGCGACTTTAATCCATATTCATCTGTAAGTTTCTTTATTTGGGCCAACAATGGTTCCGGCTCCAGTGGTGTGATCAATTGCAGCCGAAAGTCCACGGATCGCTCTTTTAGAATATGGGCGGCATTCAATAATACGTCCAGGCCTTTCGAAATGCCTAGTCGCCCGAAATAGGTATAAGTAAAGATTTCATTAACCGTTTCGGTATCCAGACGATCCATAAATTCGGAGTAATCCAGTCCGTTATAGATCGTTTTGATCCGCTTTGCTGGTACGCCCTCCCGTGCCAGATGCCCGGCGGTGCTTTGTGAAACTGCAATAAATAGATCAAACGGTAATCTAAGGAGCAGTTGCTCGAAGAGATAATGGGCTAGTTGTGAAAAACGGCTCATAAAGGGCAATCGAAACCAAAGCCTACCCCAGGCTTCATGAAAAGTGATGACGACCTTTCTGCGAAACAATACGGCTCCGATGAACGCGGGTAAAGCTGCATTGTAAGAAGTAGTCTGTACCAGATCACAGGATCGCACATTGCGTAAGACGGGCCATAAGGCATACAGGGTAAACAGATACCGATTGGGTACCGGTATCCGGATGATAGTAAGGCCATCCTTTTGCTCCTGCCGGGGATGTTCCGGCTGCAAAAGCGAAGTAATTACCGTGCATTCATGCCCGGCGGCTACCAACTGCCCGATCAACTGCTTAAATAAGGTCTCTACCCCACCGATGTTGGGATAATAATTTTCCAGGACGAAAAGCAGCCTCATTTTTCCCCTTTTTGAGCACGTTCTTTGGCATTCTCACGCACAAGTTCGGTAATCTGTCGCTCCAGCCGGTCAACCGTAGAGGAAAGAGAAAAGATCAGGAAAAAGAGTATCCCCAGTCCAATAAAAATAATGGCATTGACATTATCCTTAATGCCTAGCATGGTAGCCAATTTCTGAGAGACAGCATTCGGCACCAATGCAAACACGGCCAGAGACACCCAGAAGCTGATCCAGATCATCAGGCCGCGCAAGGTCCTCCTATTGGCTTTATGCTGGAGAATAGTCCGCACGATGAAGAAAACAGAAATGAGCGGTACCAGCCACTGATAGATCTCCAGGCTAAATTTCATACACGAATATTTTCTGTGTGCAAGGTAAAAAATCGCGAAAAATTACATGTTATCAAAGGCTTTAATTAATACCTTTGCGGCACGACCAGTCTTCCAAACCTTCCCTGATGCTCGAAAAATCAACAAGAATAGCCGGTATTGTTTTCTCCGTATTTTGGATGCTTTTCATCCTGTTGGAGTACTGGCAGTATCATGCGGACAGTCGCCGGGCTATTGCAATTTTCCAGTTTCAGGAATTGGGTCTGGCCCTACTTA
>JAGQXH010000183.1 GCA_020436695.1 Lewinella sp.
CCATCGGTCGCAACTTCCTGGAAGCCCTGCAAAAGGCCTGTCAGTCGCTGGAAGTAGGCCGCATGGGACTGGGAGCTGATAAGAAAGAATGGATCCGAACTCAGGATGTGCTCGAACGACTGGAAGCAGCCAGCGACGACCGTATTTTCCGGCTGAAAGATGCCCTGCGTCTCGGTGTACCGGAAAAAACAGTGCAAAAACTTACCCGCATCGATCCCTGGTTCATCAAGCAGATCAAGGTACTGGTCAAGATGGAACAGCAACTGCTGCGCTACAATGTAGCTGAGGACATTCCGGAAGACTTTTTCCGCGAGTTGAAAGAACTGGGTTATTCCGATGCCCAGATCGCCTGGCTGCTGCGTATTGAAGAAGAGGAAGTGACCCGCCAGCGGAAAAAACTGGGCATTCGTCGTACTTACAAAATGGTAGATACCTGCGCCGCAGAGTTTGAGGCCCAGACCCCCTACTTCTACTCCACTTTTGATAAAGAGAACGAGAGCATACCTTCTACCGATAAGAAAAAAGTGATCGTACTCGGCTCCGGCCCTAACCGTATCGGTCAGGGTATAGAGTTTGACTACTGCTGTGTGCACGGTCTGATGGCCATCAAAGAGGCCGGTTATGAATCCATCATGATCAACTGTAACCCCGAAACCGTTTCCACGGATTTCGATGTGGCCGATAAGCTCTACTTCGAACCGGTTTTCTGGGAGCATGTGGAAGAGATCATTGAACTCGAACAACCGGAGGGTGTGATCGTGCAGTTAGGCGGCCAAACGGCATTGAAGATGGCCGAGACCTTCCATAAAAAAGGCATTAAGATCATAGGTACCTCTTTCCCGGATATGGACCTGGCCGAAGACCGTGGCGCGTTCTCCGATCTATTGAAAGAACTTGGAATCCCCTACCCAAGATACGGGGTGGCGGATGATGCGGACGAAGCCCTGAAAATTGCCAATCAGGTAACCTACCCGGTGCTGGTGCGGCCTTCTTACGTACTGGGTGGACAAAACATGCGGATCGTGATCAACGACCAGGAACTGGAGCGGCACGTACTCACCATTTTCAAGCACATGCCGGAAAACAAGGTACTGATCGACCAATTTCTCGACCGGGCCAAAGAAGCAGAGATCGACGCCATTTATGACGGCGAACAACTGCACATCATGGGAATCATGGAACACATTGAGCCGGCAGGTATTCACTCTGGCGATAGTTCAGCAGTGTTGCCCACCTACAGTCTTTCTGTGCAGGCGGTTAATACTATGGTGGAATACACCGAGAAACTGGCCGAAGCGCTCAACATCCGCGGCCTGATCAACATACAGTTTGCCATCAAGGATGATAAGGTTTATGTGATCGAGGCCAACCCCCGGGCCAGCCGGACCACACCTTTCATCGCCAAGGCCTACAAGGTGCCTTATCTGAAATACGCGACCCTGGTCATGCTGGGTACACACAAGCTGAGTGATTTCGACATTAAGCCACAACCCAGCGGATATGCCATCAAGGTTCCGGTATTCAGTTTTGATAAATTCCCAAATGTGGATAAGAACCTGGGGCCGGAAATGAAATCTACCGGTGAAGCTATTCAGTTCATCCGGGATCTTTCCGATCCGTTCTTCCGTGAGCTCGATTCACAACGGTATATGTATCTGACCAGGTAGAAAAAGTCGGCAGTCGATAGTCAATAGTCGACAGTCTTTTTTACTAAATTTGACCGACAACTATTGACTATCGACCCATTTTTGCCCGTAACAAATCTTATCCTGATAAGGCTTAGTCAGCAGTATTCCCTTTCCATTTATCTGACTACCGACTGTCAACATTTGACAAACGACTCTTTTACCTATGAAGCTCCCTACTCCCATACCCGTCAGCCAGTTGGCCGAGATAATAGGCGCTACCCTCGTTGGCAACCGCGATCTCTTGGCTACCGGCATCAATGAGATCCACCAGGTAGAAGCCGGCGATATATCTTTCGTAGATGTAGAAAAATACTACAAGAAAGCGCTGCATTCTGCCGCAGATATTATCCTGATCGATAAAGAGGTTATATGTCCGGATGGTAAGGCACTACTGGTCTGCGCCGAGCCCTTCAAGGCATATAATGATCTGGTGCTGAGCTACCGGCCGATCATTCCCCAAACCAAGGAGATCAGTGATACAGCCATTATTCATTCCAGCGCTATCATCGAACCCAATGTCAAGATCGGGCCATACGTAGAGATCGGCCCCGACTGCCACATCCAGGCCAACGTCACCATTGGAGAATATACGGTAATTGGTAAAGAGGTATTGATCCAGTCCGGTTCCCACATCGGCGCAGATGCTTTTTATTTTAAAAAGACTGCAGAGGGTTACCGCAAATGGAGATCCTGCGGACGGGTAGTGATCGAGGATCAGGTAGATATTGGCGTAGGTAATACCGTCTGCCGGGGTGTTTCGGCGGATACCGTTATCGGCACCGGCTCCAAGCTCGATGCGCAGGTACACATCGGGCATGACGTCCGAATCGGCAAGCACTGCCTGATCGCAGCCCAGGTGGGCATAGCCGGCAATACAAGTCTTGGAGACCGGGTCATATTATACGGTCAGGTGGGCATAGCCCAAAATCTGCATATTGGCGATGACGCCATCATACTGGCAAAATCAGGTGTCTCCAAAGACCTGGAAGGAGGAAAGACTTATTTTGGAGCTCCAGCCGGCGAGGTACGCAGCATGTATCGGGAATTGGCAGCATTGCGCCATCTTCCCGAATTTTTGGCTAACTACTACCGCTAGCCAGGGCTCCCAAGATAATACATGCTCTTTTACATTACCTCTCGTACAGTAACTGACGTTAGGCTATTTCTCGGTCCTGACTGATATTGAGGCCCCCAAGATCAAGTCGGCAGATTATTCAGATATTTTATAATCTTCCAGCCGGATAGGTTCATTTGCCAGAGCGATCACAATATCCAGGGGTGTCAGTATCCCCACCAGTTCTTCATTATCCACTACAGGCAGTGCGTGGAAACGGTTGATCTTAAACACTTCCAGTGCGGTTCGAATAGCATCAGTGCTTTCCACTTTCGCCAGCTTGGTGCTCATGATATCTTCTGCTTCCCAGGTTTTCAGACGGTTATTCGTCAGTGAATCCGTCATTTCATTATTAGTATATCCCCAGAGAAAGTAGGAAAAATCACTTTTGCTAATGATACCCACAATTTTTTTAAAGCGCACCACCGGAATGTGATGAATGTTGTGCTCATCGAAGATCTCCTTCACCCGCGTCAGGGGGTCGGAGGGAGTCACAGTGACCAGGTTTTTGGTCATAATGGTTGAAATAGGAGATAACAGGTTCATAACAGCTAATTTGATCATTAATTGAAACTAAAATTAGGGTGATCAGGAGCCACAACTTATGATGATCATCATCGTTTCCAGTAAACTTGATCATTGAGACAATAAGTCTGTAAAGAATAATATACCATTAATACTCCGGATCATATATATATAGTTTACATTATCCAGCCAGGGCTTATTTAATTTTGCACATCCTGTAAACAGCCAAATCACGCATTAAACCAGATCGGGCCGTAGAAACGCATTCCTACGGCCCGATCTGGCAAAATAACTAAAATATATCATCTGGCGTTAGCGTTTGCTGATGCGCCGGGTAGTTAAAACATTTTTCTCCTTATCGATGAATTGCACCAAATAGATGCCCTTGGGCAGATCGCCCAGGAAATAGCGTTCATCATCGCTGTATACGAAGCGTTTCAACTCTTTTCCAACCAGATTGAAAATGACTATATCTCGAACCTGGGTATTATTGTTAATGCTGAAATGAGTCTGTACAGGATTGGGAAACACCTGGATCTCTACCTTATTGGCATAGGAAGGTTGGGAAGCGCTTTGCTTACTTTGAGCAAATACAACAGCAGACAGACAAATGGTACAAAAGATAAGAAGTAAAGCTCTTTTCATAAATCGGTGTTTGAACCTGTTTTCGGCCAGGACATCAATTACTTTTCAGGCACCTGATGAAAACCGGGCCAGGGATGACATAAGTGAACGCATGCAAAATAAATTAATATTCTTACAAATCAATACTCTTATGCCGGAATTATGTAAATTTTAACACAAATTAGGCAAAAAACTTATATGTATTGTCAGATATAAAGCGTTGCCGCTTTATATCTGACACTGAAAACTATCTAAAGGCTTCGATCCGCTTATAACAGCCCCTCAAAATAGGTCACAAATTCATCGATGGACATTGTTCCCACATCACCTTCTCCCTGAAGACGCACCGATACGGTACCGTCTTCTTCCTCTTTTTCTCCGACAATCAACATCAGCGGGATCTTATTCAATTCCGTATCCCGAATCTTACGTCCGATCTTTTCACTCCGGTCATCAACATAACCGCGAATATCCTTCAAAGCCAACTTGCGCTTGATCTCCGCCGCGTAATCATTGAACCGATCACTAATGGGCAGTATGGCAAACTGGTCAGGCGTGATCCAAAGTGGGAATTTACCTCCGGTATGCTCGATCAGGATACTGATAAAGCGTTCCATACTTCCGAAAGGCGCCCGGTGGATCATGACCGGCCGATGCGGTTGATTGTCCGGCCCAATATATTCCAAACCGAACCTTTCCGGTAGGTTGTAATCTACCTGAATGGTGCCCAACTGCCAGGAACGTCCCAATGCATCCTTGATCATAAAATCGAGCTTGGGGCCATAGAAAGCCGCTTCACCAAGTACGGTAACGGTCTCCAGATCCACTTCCGCAGTAGCCTCGATGATGGCATGTTCGGCACTTTCCCAATTGGCATCCGAACCGATATACTTATCGGGATTTGACGGATCACGCAACGATATCTGCGCGGTAAATTTCTCAAAACCCACCTTGGCCAGTACCGCCGTGGTCAGATCTAAAACGTTCAGGAATTCATCCTTCACCTGATCGGGTGTGCAAAAGATATGGGCATCATCCTGCGTAAAGCCGCGTACTCTTGATAAACCGTGTAATTCACCGCTTTGCTCGTAACGGTATACTGTTCCGAATTCGGCCAGTCGCAGGGGCAACTCTTTGTAAGAACGCGGCCGGTTTCCGTAGATCTCGCAATGGTGCGGACAGTTCATCGGTTTAAGCAGAAATTCCTCTCCTTCCTTCGGCGTTTTGATGGGCCGAAAACTGTCTTCTCCGTATTTATCCCAGTGACCGGAAGTAACGTAGAGATGCTTGTGCCCGATGTGCGGGGTCATGACCATTTCGTAGCCGCGCTTTTCCTGTTCAGCTTTGAGGTAGTTCTGCAACCGGTCCCGGAGTTGTGCTCCTTTGGGCAACCACATCGGCAAACCCTGCCCTACTTTTTCGGAAAACATGAACAGTTCCAGTTCAGCACCCAGCTTACGATGGTCACGCTTTTTGGCTTCTTCCAGCAGGTGTAGATATTCTGTGAGTTCTTTCTGTTTGGGGAAAGTAATGCCATAGAGGCGGGTCAGTTGCTTCCTGCTTTCATCTCCCCGCCAATAAGCGCCGCCCACTTTCATCAGCTTGACGGCCTTGATCTTGTCTGTGCTGGGAATGTGCGGTCCACGGCATAGATCTACGAAATCGCCCTGCTGGTAGAAGGTGATCTCACCGTCGTTGAGGTCCTTTAGCAATTCCAGTTTATACTCATCGCCTTTCTCCTCAAAATACGCGATGGCATCCGCCTTTGGTACCTCGGTGCGGATATAGTCATTTTTCTCCCGGGCCAGTTCCAACATTTTGTCCTCGATCTTCTTGAAATCGTCGGAAGAGATCACCCGGTCACCGGGATCAACATCGTAGTAGAAACCGCCTTCTACGGGAGGGCCGATGCCAAATTTAATGCCCGGATACAATGCTTCCAGCGCCTCCGCCATCAGATGCGCGGAAGAATGCCAGAAAGTGGATTTACCGTCATCATCATTCCAGGTCATCAATTGTACGGTCGCATCATGGGTAATAGGACGGTTGGCATCCCATACCTGTCCGTTAACTTTGGCTGCCAGTACATTTCTGGCCAGCCCTTCACTAATCGATTGAGCGATCTCCATGGAGGAAACGCCGCTTTCATACTCCTGTACCCGACCGTCGGGAAAGCTGATCTTGATCATGGCTATTAGTTGATTACTATGTCTTACCTACAGTATTAGATGGTATATGGTTCCTGTCAAGAGCCATATTTAAAAACGGGCGCTAAATTAGGACTTTTATCTTTGAATTGATAATTATTTGGGAGTGAGATATATGGCCTGATTGCTACCGATACATTACCGGTAGATGGGGTGGAGGAAATGCTAACGGTGGTCGATAACGGATACCAGATTTATTTATTAAAGAAAAAAATGTACTTATTATTTCAAATAACCCTAAAATGTTTTAAATTACAATCATCGAAGTGAATCACCGCACCAATTCAGTGCCATCTTATTTAACTTGCTGTATTTTCAGCACCAGTCGAAGGTCAACTCCATAAAATGATACATAGCCGATTGTTTATCTCGGGTCAGGATCCGACTCCGATAGCAGTTGGATAGCAATAGTTTGCGGCCAGCGCAGGTTGACAGAGGAGGGCTCTCTATGTCCGGGGGCATTCCTGAAAACAGTCGATGGCCGGCGGAGGCGGTTGGGTGGGAACCCTCCCTCAATCCCCAAACCACATCTGCTCATCAACAATGCTCTCCATTGCATCATTCCTTAATCCGCTGCACTGCATTCAATACCTCATCCACTAAAGGATGCAAATCATCAGGCCAGATACTTGCCTACGATCGGCATCCGTCGTCCCATACCAAAAGCTTTACTGGATACACGCAGTACCGGGGCCGTCTGGTGCCGTTTGAACTCGTTGATGTTCACCAGACGCAGTACCCGCCGTACCAGTAAACTGTCGTAGCCCATTTCCACGATATCCTCAGGGCTTTTCCGCTGTTCAATGTACTGGTAAAGAATTGGATCGAGTTCATCATATTCGGGAAGGCTGTCGGTATCCTTCTGATCCGGACGCAGTTCCGCACTCGGTGGTTTGGTAATGATATTTTCCGGAATGAGCTCACCGTCTTTGTTCATGTAGCGGGCCAGTTCAAAGACCTCCGTTTTATACACATCGCCGATCACAGAAAGCCCGCCGCACATATCGCCGTAGAGTGTACCGTAACCAACGGCCAATTCGCTTTTATTCGAGGTATTCAGCACAATGTGGCCGAATTTATTGGAAAAAGCCATCAGCAGCATACCCCGGATGCGGGCCTGGATGTTCTCCTCGGCAATATTGAAGGGCCGGGCCCAGAAATGAGGTTCCAGTACTTTTTCGTATGATTCGTATACGCTCTGGATAGGGATGATATCGAATTGCACGCCAAGATTTTCGGCCAATTGCCGGGCATCATTGACGGAATGGTCACTGGAGAATTGGGAAGGCATTAGTATCACCCGTACATTATCTTTCCCAAGAGCACGAGCCGCCAGCACAGCAACTATTGCCGAATCAATACCGCCGGAAAGTCCAAGAATAGCTTTTTTAAAACCCAGTTTGCCAAAGTAATTCCGCAGTCCCATCACGAGTGCATCGTGCATCAGCGGCATCTTTTCCTTCGGCTGTAAAACTTCCGGTCCACCGGTCATAACAGCATTCAGATCATAGGTCTTTATCACTTCTTCAAAGTAGGGCAGTTCTTCCAGGATCTCTCCTTTGGGTGAAAGCACCAATGATCCGCCGTCGAAGATCACTTCTGTCTGGGCACCAACCTGATTGATGTAAAAAAGCGGAAGATGATAGCGTGCCACATTGGTCCGCATCACGTGCAGACGCTCATCGGCATGATCATAGGCAAAGGGTGAGGCCGAAATATTGATCATCAGATCCGGCTGTTGAGCCATCATTTCATCCATGGGGCAGATCTTATAGAGCGGATTCTCATTCCCTACATTCCAAAGGTCTTCACAAATGGTCAATGCAATGCGTTTGCCCTTATATTCGAATACGTTCCATTCGTGCGCAGGTTCGAAATAGCGGTATTCATCAAAGATATCGTAAGTAGGGAGCAGAGTTTTGTGCTGAATAAACTGCACTTTGCCTTCTGCCAGAAAATAGGCCGAATTGTAGAGGTCCTTACCTTCGATCATCGGATTACGGGACGGGCTGCCGACGATCACAGCAACGCCATTCGTGGCAGCCGCCAGTTTTTCCACCGTCTCTTCAGCGAGGCGAATGAAGTCGTCGAATTCCAGAAAGTCACGAGGTGGATATCCGACTATGGATAATTCCGGAAAACAAACAATATCGGCCCCCTGACCTTTGGCGGTCTCCACGGCAGCCAGCATCCGCTGGAGGTTTCCTTCAAAATTGCCGACATGACTGTTCACCTGAGCAATGGCTATTTTCATACAGGGATATTTTTAGAAGTCCGTTCTTTTTTCAGACTTGTTGATTTCAAAATGTAGATGTAATGATTGGTGCTCCTGGTATCCGGTTGTCGATACTAAGCAAGCAGTTTTTGATAGAATTCTTCCACAATTGTTTTCATTTCCTCCGGCAGCCTTTCATTCATTTTTTCCACCATAAAATTATCCATCGGCTGTTGTCGGTAATAATAGGCCTCAGCTATCCCTCCGGCTATGCAGGCCATCGTATCCGTATCACCTCCCAGGGAGATCGCTTTCCTTACGGCATCCTCCAGATCTGTAGCTTCCAGAAAGGAAATGATGGATTCCGGTACCGATCCCTGGCAACTGACGTCAAAGGTATAGCCGGGGCGAATATCTTCCAAATTACGCTCCAGATCGTATCCAAACGCTTGTGTCACCCATTCCCGTATCCCAGCTTTAGAGGCCCCGTCGCGTGCCATATAAATCGCTCCGGCCACCGCCTGCGCGCCTTTGATCCCTTCCGGATGATTATGGGTAACCGCTGCGGTCTCTTCGGCCAATGCCAGGCATTGCTCCATCGTCTCAGCCCACCCCCCTACCGGGCTTACCCGCATGGCCGAACCGTTGCCCCAACTGTTGTAAGGTGCTTTGATCACTCCCGCCAGCCACAGCCGGAAAGTGCCGCCATATCCTGCAGTCGGATAACGAACGCCCCACCGGCGTAATACTGCGGCTATATCACCACCGTGCATTAACCAGTCGGCTACCGCTACGGTCATCACCGTATCATCGGTAAAAGTACTCCCGGGCGTAAAAAGTTCGAACGAATAGTCTTTTCCATTGCCACGTTCGAAACGGCTCCCGATTATATCTCCAATTATAGCTCCTTTCATAGGCTGACTGATTTTTCAACAAAAATACACATACTTAGTTTTAAAAACAAACTAACAAAGAAAGAAATTACGCCTTCCCGACCTTTTACTACATTTTTATTAATAAGCAGTTCCCCGTATGAACAGATTCCGTGATCTCTTGACAAAATCCCTGTGCGGGTATGCCACGAATGTTTAATTTTAGCCCGGCTTCTTACTACTGAACAAATGGACGTTGGGACGTTGAGATATTTGGATGAATTCAAAGATCCCAACGTCCAAATTTCCAAATGTCCAGTAATATAGCCCGGCTTTCAACCTGACTAACGGACTTCTGACTTAAAGACCTTATGACCGAACCAACAATACCTACCTCCAATCCATACCCGACACTCGGACAGGCCTGGATCCTGTTCCTCATTTATGTAGGGCTCAATATCGGCGCCGGTGCCATTGCCATCCCCTTTCAAAACTGGGCCCCGGCTCTGGGCTTCTTTTTGGCTTACGTTGTCGGCATGGGAGCCACCTATTACCTGGCGCGCAGAATGGCGCCCCTTGGAGCCGGCCCCATCGTGCACAGTTTTCAGGCAGGCAATTTGGTAGTATATCCCATTTTGCTGGTGCTTACCTGGACCAGTCTGTTGTTTATTACTCCCATTATCGAGTTATATCCGCCGCCGGAATGGTTTGAAGAGATCTTTGAGGGGTTGATGGGTGATTCACAATTCTGGTCCTTTATGACACTGGTGGTAGCTGCTCCGATCTTTGAGGAACTCCTTTTCCGCGGTATTATTCTCGACGGTTTCCTGAAGCGCTATTCCGTATGGAAATCCATCTTGTGGTCTTCCTTCTTTTTCGGTTTGTTCCACCTTAATCCCTGGCAATTCGTCACGGCGATGATCCTGGGTTCATTCATCGGCTGGGTGTATCATCGTACTCGTTCGTTGTTGCCCTGTATGGCCATTCACGCTTTTGCCAATGGTACTAGTTTTCTCATGGGACAAACTATGGATGAAGAACAAATGGATATGACATTGCTGGAAACCGTGGGCGGTATCGGTCCGCTATTACTGGCGTTGGTTGTCGGAGCCGTTATTTTCTGGATGGGTATCCGGATATTGGACCGGCTTCTCCCGGCAGCTCCCCCGATGAACGTGATCGAAGCTCCGGTTGAAACTGGTGATGACACCACAATTTCCTAAATAGCTATCCTTAAATCCCAACATCCATTCATCCAAACATCCAAATTAAATGGCTCTAATAAAAAGTGTTCGCGGCTTCACGCCCCAATTCGGCAATAATGTATATCTGACGGAAAACGCGACGGTGATCGGCGATGTCATTATGGGAGATGATTGCAGTATCTGGTTTCAGGCTGTTGTGCGTGGGGATGTCAATAGCATCCGCATCGGCAACATGGTCAATATTCAGGACGGTGCCGTGATCCACTGTACTTTCGAACGCACCTCTACACAAATCGGCGACCGGGTATCCATCGGCCACCGGGCCATCGTGCACGGCTGCACTTTACACGACCATGTACTGATCGGGATGGGGGCCATCGTAATGGATAATGCCATAGTGGAAAGCAATTGTCTGATCGCCGCCGGAGCCGTTGTGCTGGAGAATACCCGCTGTGAGTCCGGTCATATTTACGCGGGCGTTCCTGCGCGTAAGGTCAAAGCAGTAAGTCCGGAATTGTTTGAAGATAGTATCGGCCGTATCGCACAGGCTTATCTGAAATATTCGGGATGGTTTAAATGATGTTGCAATGCTGGGATGTTGGGATGCTATGATGAGTAATATGCATCGTTTGCAATCATCCCATTGCATCACCTAATCATGACAACTTATCCTGTACAAATAGTGTCGGGATCACAGCATTACAGCATCATAGTATTATTAACCCGAATTCCCCTTTCCACCATCTTTCTTTCTACTGCTGCTGCGCCGAAATCCAGTTGTAATTGAGTGATGGCCGCTTCCACCCGCAAGTCCGGGCTACAGGTAAAAATATCAACCGCCGCATAGCCGTGTTCCGGCCAGGTGTGAATAGTGAGATGGCTTTCCTGAATGACCAGTACCCCGCTGACACCGTAGGGGCTGAACTGGTGAAAATGTCCGGATACGATATTCGCGTTTGCCGTCAGGGCAGCTCTGCGCATGATCTCTTCCACCAGCGGTACCTCTCCCAGCTGATCCGGATCACATCCTTGTAGTTCTATCAACCAGTGCTGACCAAGCGCGTTCCTATCTGAGGTCTTCATGCTTTTTCTTTTCAATAAAGTTCACACAATGTCGTTTAGGATATGGATGAGGCATATTCAATATCAGAGAATGCCCTAATTTAGCCTCTCAATTCCGAAAGTAAACAAGAATGAAGAAAGTCTACCTGTTTTTTCTATTAATCTGCGGCATGTTTGGCCAGACGCCCCTTTCTGCACAATTGACGGACCACATATTGGGAGAGTTGTTGGTACAATTACAACCAGGGACCGATGCATCGCGCTGGACGGGTAACTGGTCTGAATTCGCCGGCCGCTCTACCCTGCTTCGGGTTCAGGACTGTTCTTCGCCACCGCTCAACATCTGGCGGCTGCATTTTGACCATACTCAGGTGAACGAGTTGCGTTTTCTCAGCAGCATCCGCCGGGATAAGGCGGTCATTGCCGCCCAGTTCAACCATTTCATTGATATGCGGACCACCATTCCCGACGATCCTTTTTTTGACCGGCAATGGCAATACATCAATCCCGGTGGTGATGCCGGAGTAGAAAACGCCGATCTGGATATGGATCTGGCCTGGGATATTTCTA
>JAGQXH010000184.1 GCA_020436695.1 Lewinella sp.
AGACCTAAATTGGCATCCGTATGATCCACAAAGAGAAGTGAGTAATCTTGCCGTATTTTTGGAACTTGTTGATCATGATGATTACGGGTGTTTTTGGGGATAAAAAACTTTTAGAGAGGGGCGTTTAAGAAGAAAATACCCCAAGCGAGATTGAAATTTATCCAGGAAAGACATAACATGTAGCCGAGCGGGACCTGGAAAATAAATATGGGACGGTCGCCCAACATCCGCTAGCCGCCCAGCCTCCGCTAGAGCTCCGGCCGATTGTCTAGTGCAACGTTGGCAGCCATTAGAAAAGCAGAATAATGAAAGTCAGTTTGATTAGTCTACTCCTATTGACAATTACACTAACCAGTTGTAAGGAGGAGATTAAGGTGCATGAATTTCCAGGACGTAATTTTGAAAAAATAATGGCTTTCAAAATGAATGGTGAAGAAGGAGAAGTAGTGGAAGATGGCGCGATATCCGATAAAGTCATTGGAGAAGGAAAATTACTGACAAAGAGAGAATCGAGAAAGCTACTGGGAATTTTTCATGATAAGTCTTCATATGGAGAGTCGGCCTACCTTTGTTTTGAGCCTCATGTTGGTTATGTTTTTTATGATAACGAAAATGAGATTATTGCACATTCTACAATCTGCTTAAAATGTAATTGGATGAAGAATTTCCCTGCTGTTGGGGGATATGCTTTCAGCGAAAAGGGAAACAAGAGGTTTGAAAAGTTTGAAGAAAAAATATTTCAGAAGTAATCTCGTCTTTCCTACTCACCTGAGCGATGACCATCGCAATTCTCGTCCTAAAATAGAGTATAAATCTTGGCAAAAGTTTCCTTTTTGGGAAACTTTTTCTATTTTTATAGCATTAAATAAATGCGCATGAGTCCCAAGTATGATGTCATCTTTCTGGTGGAAGCGATGGAATTTTTAGAAAGCCTGGACGAAAAAACACGAGATAAAGTCATTTACAATGTTGACAAGTCCCGTTATACCAATGATCCCCAACTTTTTAAAAAGCTGAGTGGAGAGATATGGGAATTCCGGACAAGATTCAGCAAAACGCAGGTTCGCTTATTGGCTTTTTGGGATAAAACTGATAAACAGGAAACGCTTGTTGTCTCTACTCATGGAATAATCAAGAAAACAGACAAAGTACCCAAAAAGGAAATTGGCAAGGCCGACAGGATCAGACAAGAATATTTCGAAGACAAAAATAAATGATCATGGCAGGAAAAATGAAAAAATATACTTTAGATGAAGTGAAAGATCGTTTCATCGGTGAGAGTGGTTCTACAAAGAGGGAACAATACGAAATGGAATTGAAATTAGAGTTGATTGGAGAATTGATAAAGAAGGTCAGAAAGGAAAGAAATCTAACTCAAAGCGAATTGGGAGAATTAATCGGTGTGCAAAAAGCACAGATATCTAAATTGGAAAACAATGCCAAAAATGTTTCGATAGGTACCATTATCCGAGTTTTTGACGCATTAAAGGCTAAAGCAAAACTTACGGTCGAAATTTTGGGGCAGGAACTCGAATTTATATAAAAAAGGTAAACGGCTGCCAACAGGCAGCTACCGCGCTCAGCCTCCTACCGTCGGGTAGCCAAACGTTGGGCAAAAGAACTTAAATCGAATAAAAATCAAATAAAATACAGATAAATCGATTTCTCTATCTATCTTTGCTTAAACTGGTACAAAGCATGGACAGTAAATTGCAAATAGATTTCCGGTCTACTCAACAGGTGATTAAGGAAGTCGCCTTCATTGATTCTTTTAAGGGGAAATGGGCTGGTCTTGAAATTCAAGAATCAAGATTATTATTGGAGCTGAAACAAGTCGCGACGATAGCGAGTATTGGATCTTCAACTAGGATAGAAGGTTCAACATTAACAAATAGGGAAGTAGAAGAGTTACTTTCTAATCTTTCAATGAGTCAATTGAAAGATCGAGAGCAACAAGAAGTATATGGTTATTATGAGGTGCTGGAATTAATTTTGGAATCGTACCAAGATATTGACCTAACTATGAACAATATTCATCATCTTCATAAGGTGCTTTTAAAAGCAAGTTCCAAAGATGAATATCATAGAGGCAACTATAAAAAGATTACAAATAAAGTCGTGGCAAAATATCCCGGTGGTAGTGAAAAAGTAATATTTAACACAACTGATCCAAGTAGAGTAGAGGATGAAATGGGAGAAGTAATTGAATGGACAAATACTAATCTGGAATCCGAAGAATATCATCCATTAATAGTCATAGCTGCATTTACCTATGAGTTTTTATCAATACACCCATATCAAGATGGAAATGGAAGGCTTTCTAGATTGCTGACAACCCTTTTGTTATTGCGTAGTGGTTATGATTTCATGAATTATGCCTCGATGGAGACGGAGATAGAGAAAAAGAAAAAAGAATACTACCAAGTACTAATGGATGGTCAAAAAGATCGGTATACTGACCAAGAAAATATGTCAAATTGGATTAAATACTTTTTAAGAATGCTTCACGAGGCAATTGATATACTAGAGTCAAGATTTGATGAAATTAAAAATACTAAGTCATATCTTACTGATCGTCAGAGTACTGTTTTGCAATATATTATTAAGAATGAGCCTGTGAAAATTTCAGATATTGAGAAAGCCGTTCCGGACGAAAAAATCTATAGTCTTAAAAAGGATGTAGCTTATCTCAAAAATGAAAACCTAATAAGACAGGTAGGAAAAGGAAGAGCAACAATATATTATTCAAAAAAATAGTTCGCTCAACACAGCGCCGCCGATAACCTTCAGATCAAGTCTGTTCCTTGGCGGGCAGCAATATTCAATATTAACGGTAAAACGAAAGAAGGATAGTGGGAATATATTGAGGAAGAAAATTGTTTAGCATTTATCATTGAAGGATATGAGTACAATTTATACCTCCATATCAGAGATTTCAAATCGAATCAAATTAGCGTTATAGAAAAATTGTACAAAACTGAATCTGATGCATTTTTTCACTATACTACGTTGACTAAAATGGAATAACGAACTTACAACACAAGGCACATTAAAAATTGGAGGGCTTTTCATTATTAGAACAAATTACCATCTTTGGCGTGTTGTTGGAAGAGTTTTTAGAACCGATGGGGATAAGCCAATATCGTCTTGCAAAAGATTTAAAAATCCCTCAAACAAGGGTGAGTGAGATCGTAAAACGAAATCGTAGAATTACGGCAGATACTGCTTTAAGATTGAGTAAGTATTTTGGCACTTCAGCCAAATTCTGGCTGGGCCTACAGGATGATTATGACTTGGAAGAATATGAAAATAAATTAGCTAGTGAGCTAAAAGCAATACCAGCGATAGATAAAAACGTGGCTTAACACCATGCATACGCACAGCCTTCCGTCAGACCGCCGCATGCCACACCATCAACAGCCAGCAAAGACACCAATCATCACCAATAAAAAATGAAGATAAACTTTAAGAGAATCGACCATATCCAAATATGCATTCCCGAAAATAAAGAAGATGAAGCAAAGCGATTTTATATTGATACGTTGGGATTGCGGGAAATACCAAAACCAGACTATTTAAAAGTCAATGGTGGATTTTGGTTGGAAATTGCCGACATTCAACTTCACATTGGAGTGGAAAAAGACGTTGCAGTTTCCAAGAGGCATCCAGCTTTTGAAATTGATCAACTCCTGGCGGTGAAAGAATATCTGATCAGCAAAAGAATAAGTATAAAAGAAGACAAACCCATTCCGGGGTTTGAAAGGTTTTCATTGTATGACCCTTTCGGTAACAGGATCGAGTTATTGGAAAGGATGACAAAATAGGGGATTGAATTTAGAAAGTGGGGGCAAAAGGGTGTATTTTTATGACGCTGCAAGTCTTTCGTCTTAAAACCTCTTTCATCTCAAATAGACCTCCATATGAAATCCGTATTCCTGGCCGACATCACCAATCGCGAACTGGAAATCTTCCTGCAAAAACACCACACGATCTACATTCCCGTCGGCGCCACCGAGCAACACGGACCGCATTCACCAGTCAGCACTGATGTGCTTATCCCGCAGGAAATTGCCCGACGGGTAGCCGAACGGAAAGGAAATGCGCTGGTAGCTCCAGCCTTGCCCTATACCCTCTCCTATCCGCATCGCGGCTTTGCCTGTGAGTTCAGTTTGAGTATCGAGACCTTTATGGCTACGATCAAAGACCTGGCACTATCCTTCGCCCGGGCCGGATTTAAACGCATCGTCTTTCTCAACGGCCATTACGACAATACTTACGCCATCGCCTATGCCTGCGCCCAGGCGGCCGAGCAGCTTCCGGAAGGAGCCAAGGCTTTCCCCTTTAATTATTGGGATGGCATGCCCACCGAACGCTGGGCAGAAAGCACCGAAGGCGGCAAGGGGCTGCACGCCGGAGCCGGTGAGGTTTCCATGATCCTGGCCATTCGCCCTGATCTGATCGACAAAGAACATCTTAACGCAGAATTTCCGTCTTTCCCGGATACAAAAACCAAATCACCGGCCCTGCACACGGCCTTTTTCTTCTCCTCTCCGGGCAGCGTCTACGAGATGTCCAGAACCGGCACCTGGGGCGATGCTACCAAAGCTTCCGCCGAACAGGGTGAACAGTTCCTGGAATGGGGTGTGGAATCGGTGATCGATCTGATGGATGATATTGAACTTACGTTTAAAGAGTTGCCGGTAAAAGTAAAAAGGTAATACTACGCTGTACCGTATCAAACAATTGGAATCTGCATAGTTGGAAATGTGAATCTACTTCGAAAACGTTGGAAGGCGAATAAAATTCTTCCATTTGAATTTTCATTTACAAGTCTTTCTGGAATAGCTCAAATGTGCATCCCTGTAAAAAATGTACTAACGTTCTCTCATTCGATTATCTGTAAAAAGTACTATTTTTTCCAAAATTTGTGGAATTCCCCAGATCTCCCGTCTGTATAGCAAACCTCTAAAATGAGGCCGTTGCGCTCAACAACCCACAACCCCATTTCTATCATCCTCTAACATCTGACCTTATGCGAATTTATACAAGCTGCATTTTGCTGTTATTTTTCGGTATAGCCATGCAGGCACAGGAATCGGGCATCTTCATCCGCGATTCCATCTATTGCGACCGCGGTGTCAGCGGCACGCTTGATTTTGAACCCGAAACCCGGATCTATTTTCTCCGGCACGATGACCAGGGGCGGGTGCTCGAAGAACTACACGAACGCATCCAGGAAGACGGCAGTTGGCGGCCGCAAAGCCGCAGACTGTACACCTATGATGAAGATCACCTCATTGAAATGCATATCCAGGCCTGGGCTGCCGGCATGAATGCCTGGCTGGATGCCCGTAAAGATCAGTACCATTATGAAGACGGCCTACTCAGCGAATTTGTCCGTCAACTGGCACCCAACGGCCAGTTGCGCAACGATCGACGACGACAGTACACCTACAACGAGCTCGGCAACGAGACGGAAGTACTCCTTCAGCAATGGACGGGCAGCGAGTGGGAAAATCTCAGCCGCAAACAGGTAGATTACGAAGATACCGGAGAGCCTAAAATACAAGGCCTACAAGTATGGATCAATGAAGCCTGGCGCAATGTACGCTCCCGGGAATGGCTGTATGAGAATATCAATTTCACTCCGAGATTACAGTCTACCATAGTCCGGATCTGGTCGCAGACAGACGGTGCCTGGCAAAATCGTCAGCGCAAAACCTTTATTTACGACAATGACGGCCTTTGGATCCGTTCCCGCATCGAAGAATGGGACGCCGACGGTGAAGCGTGGGTTAACGTAGACCGGATGACCTACAAATACAACAATAACAACCAACCCACCGGCCAGTATCTGGAACGTTGGGACGGTGCCTGGGAAAACCGGGGCCAGGTAGATTATACTTTTCAGAATCAGCAATTCCTGTCGAGAATACAGACCTGGGATGCGGTGAGTGAAGACTGGACTAATTTCCTACGTTTCCGCATGGAATTCGACGAGCAGTTCCTGCTGCAAACCCGAACCGGCATGCAGGCTTGGAATGCCGAAGAGATGGCCTGGGAAAATCGGACTTACACCCAGCAATACACCCATTTCTGGTCGGAACAGTTAGTAAATGGTGTTAAAGATATGGAGATACCTTCCGCCTGTGCCATCCCTAACCCCTATCCGGCCGGTGCTCCGTTTTTCTGTGATCTCCCAGCCGTCGGAGGAACCTATCAACTGGAACTCAGCGACATGCTGGGACGACCTGTTTATCAGACCAATATCCGGAGCGGCGAAAGTGCTTCCATTGATATGCATCCGGCAGCCGGCGTGTACATCCTGCGCATTCGCGATCAACAGCAGCTGTATCATTTGCAGAAGTTGGTAGTCAACTAGTTGTAAGTCTGTCAGCCGTAAGTCCCGGCGTGAAATTTCAGGTTTGTGGCTGACGAAGAAAGATTGCACAGTTTTGCATAGAACTATGATCCTAAAATCTTTGCAAACTCTCCGACTTACGACTGATGACTCAAAGGACTTATGACTTGTTTTCCTCCAAGTTCCTAATAACCTAAAGAACAATCGATCATGTCAAAATATATTTTTCTTATCCTCGGAAGTGTACTGTTACTCAACTTCATGCCCCGACCAAACACCGCTGTTTCCGAACCAATGGCCCTGACCACCATCCAGGATACCGTACCGGTCAAGGTCACCGAAAAGCTGATCCGTCAGCTGACGGATGACCTGAATGAAAAGACCTGGAGGGATTCCGGTTATTATTTCCAGTTGGAAACCGTATTCTGGACAGCGAGGCGACTCGGGGTTGTGCCCGGAGGAGATGCGCTCATTTTGGTCAGTTTTTCTTCCGGCGATCCGTCTTCGCTGATGTATCGCGGTGAGGCTATCTTTCGCTTTCCCTTAGGCGACTGGCCTACGGATATCACCCCTTCCAAGAATATGAGCGGAGAAGCAGTGATCGCTTTCCCCCAGGATGTATTGTACTGCCCTTCTCCGAGCCAGGAAATTGGCTTGGGCCAGGATGATCCCAACTTCCCACTTTTCCTTACCGGGCAGATCACGGGGGTGAATAAGGAGGGCGATTTCCAGTACTTTGAGATGGGGATGTCAGTGCAGTTGCGTGATCTTGAAGTTATTCTATAATGCTGTAATGTAATGTTGTTTAGCATATGATGTTAGGCATGAGTTCATCCCGAATTTTCAGAATAAGATCAAGGCCTCAGGGAGAAATCCCTGATTAACGTTGATAATCAGCCAGTTGCCGGTTAATCAGTTGACAAACCGGCAACTGGCAACGATGCCCAAAAGATAAATGAACCAATTTTTCTCAAGGTTTTGAAAACTTCGCTCATCATCTCCTGGTAGCCGATGGCTTAGCGAAGCATTAAAAACCTAAAATTGGTTCATTCATTTTTTCTCCGTCACTTTCTCCCGTAAATACCGATCGAAAAAGTTGGGAAGTATATCTTTCATAATGGAGTTGGCGCCATTGCTCAACACGGCAATACCCAGTTTTTCTTCCGGGCAAAAACCAATCTCAGCACGGTACCCATTCACAAAGCCGCCGTGAAAAACGAATTTTTTCTCCCATTTTTCTGCGGTTCGCCAGCCCATAGCGTAACCACAGCTCTCGAGCGGTCTCCACGAACGCATTACATTTTCCCGGGGAGACACCTCGATCTGGCTGCGGGTGATCTCCTGCAGACTGGCTGCTGATAATACTTCTGGATGATGGCCCATCATCAGTTGCAACCATTTGGCCATATCCTCAGCGGAGGCATTGACGCCCGCAGCCGGGCTGACATCATACCATTTATCCTGAAACTCCAGTCGATGGTATCCGTTGGAGTCCGGGCTGTGCGGATAGGCCGCATGAGACATCTTCACCATATTTTGGTAACCCACTGATGCCGTTTGCATATCCAGCGGGCGAAATAGGCGATCCACCAGCAAACTGTCGTAAGATAGTCCGGTAGCATGCTCTACGACATCAGCGATCAGGCTATAAGCCACATTTTGATAGTTGTAAGAGCTGCCGGGTGCATGAGCCAATGGCACATTCTTCAGCATCGGTATAATATCCCGGTAAGGAACGGACTGATTCAACAGATTGGAATAGGCATGACGGGGCAAACCTGTGGTATGACTGAGCAGGTGGCGAATGGTCAGGTGACGGGTGGCATCCGGATCCTGAAGTTTAAAATCGGGTAGGTATTTGATCACCGGATCATCCCAACTGAGTATACCTTCATCTACCAGAACACCGACCAGCACGGCAGCAAACCCCTTGGAAAGGGAAGCGATCCGAAAAACAGTCTTATCATTTACCAGGAAGGGATGATCCAGATCGGTCTGTCCGAAGCCGGTCACCATTACGGGCTGTCCTTCGTAGACAATAGCCACCGCGACTCCTGGAAGTCGCTGGTTTTGCATATCCTCTTTCAGAGAAATGGTAAAATCCCTGATGCAACTTTGCATCACCGGATCAGTTTGCGGTATGGGAAAGGATGAAATGGGAATACTCGGTTCACTTGGGTACCAGACAGGTGTCCCACCTATCCAGCCATAAGTCAGAAAAATCCCCAAAAGGACTAAAGTGATCAATACAAGACGTCTCGACATCATTTATTTTTTCCGTCACTAAGGATAAATAAACGCAAGAAAATGGAAATTCTTGTTAAGAGACTGTTTTAAAACTCCTCACTGGGCTACAAAACAGTCTCTGAACTGCAGCTTTTAAGTTTCGAAATGCCTATTCACAAACACTAAGGCCTGATCGTCGCATTCGGCACTTTCCGGTTCTTCACATGGGTTTCCAACCACTGGTCCTGTTCCCATAGCATGTGTAAGATACTCTCCTTAGCCCGGTAACCGTGGCTTTCCTTTGGCAGCATCACCAACCTCACCGTCGCGCCAAGTCCTTTCAGAGCATTGAAGTAACGCTCACTTTGCATGGGATAGGTGCCGGAATTATTATCAGCTTCACCGTGAATGAGCAACAAAGGCGTCTTCATTTTGTCGGCGTGCATGAAGGGCGACATAGTATAATACACCTCCGGAGCATCCCAATAGCTACGTTCTTCACTTTGAAAACCGAAAGGGGTCAGTGTCCGGTTGTAAGCGCCGCTTCTGGCAATTCCCGCCGCAAAGAGATTAGAATGGGAAAGCAGATTGGCCACCATAAACGCCCCATAGCTATGCCCTCCAACGGCAACACGATTGCGGTCAATATAGCCCAGTTCATCAACTGCGTCAATCGCCGCTTTAGCGTTGGCGACCAACTGTTCGCGAAAAGAATCATTGGGCTCAGTTTCCCCTTCTCCAACAATCGGGAATGCGGCATCATCCAAAACCACATACCCCCGTGCTACCCAGTATACAGGTGATCCGTATGAGGGATAGGTAAACTCGTTGGGATTCTGGGTATTCTGAGAAGCACTGGATTTATCCTTGTATTCCCGGGGATAGGCCCACATGATCATGGGCATCTTTTCCTTCTTCTTCATATCGTAACCTACAGGCAGATAAAGGGTACCGGAGAGTTCCAGGCCATCTTCCCGCTGGTAGGTGATCACCTCCTTATGTACATTACTGATGCTTTCGAAGGGATTCTTGAAAGCGGTCAGTTGTTTGAGTTGCCCGCCCTGGATGGAGCGAAAATAGTAGTTGGGATACTCGTTTTTTGATTCAATACGGACCAGTAACTGCTTTTTCGCCGGGTCGTAATCCCTCAGGTCCTCCAACTTGTCAGTATATTCAGATTGATACAAACGTTCTTTTTTCTTCATCTTCAGATCGTACTGATCCAGAAAAGGGAATTGCCCCTTATCGGAATAACCGTCACCGATCAGGTAGGCGGCATCACCTTCCATGGCAAGCACGTTTCGCCCGAATTTGTTTCTTGCCGTAACGAAACTTCCGGGATTGCTGTAACGGTCCTGAGCATTCAGGTCAAAAATGATCTCCGGTTTTTGGGACGGATCCGATGGATTGAATACGTAAGTTTTCCGGTTTCGGGTATTCCACCAGTAATCATAGGCAACGGCGGTATTTTTATTGCCCCACTGGATACCGGAAAAGCGGTTGATCGTTTTGAACAGACTTTTCGGCCGGCCATTGAAAGGCGCATCCAACTGAAAGACCTCATCGCGGTATGCGACCTCGTTTTCCGGATCGCCAGCATCGAGTGCTTCACAATAAATAAGAGCGGCCGGGTGATCGTCACGCCAGTCGATATCTCTCCTGCCTTCCCGGGTAGCCATAAACCCCTGCGGCAGATCTTCGATGAGCGGCAATTCCAAAACCGTTTCCACTGGTTGCGCATCTTTGGTATATACTACGGTACGAGATGGGAACCGATAATACGGTACGAGATAGGAAAAGGGTTTCTCCACGGTATTGATCAGAACATATTCTCCATCCGGAGAGAAACTCACGGAAGCGTACATAGCCGTCTCCATCCATTTTTCAGCTCCGCCTTCCAATGATACTTTGTAAAGATCGGATAGTGCCAGCTGTTCGAAATTGTGTTCGTCATTTTTATTTTTCAGCAGATCCTGATAGGTCCGGTTCTGTGCTCTCTTCCCTTCGTTCACTGATATGGTCGGGCCGGTAGGTACCGCTTCGCGGGTGTTGATCAGTGGTTCCCTTTTTTCCGGTAACATTTTAACCAACAGGGCTCTGCTGTCTTTAAACCAGTTGATCACATCTCCGAGATTGGCATTCACGCGAGCCTCCGTTAACTTCGAGGCACTGTGCTGCATCAGGTCCAGCACCCACAATTCCACGCCTTCGGCAGTTGTATGGGTGAAGGCAATTTTTTTCTGATCGGGTGACCAACTGAAATTGGTAAGCCTTGGTTCTTCCGGCAATCCGTTTACCGGTATCACGGCTGCACCGGCCTTGCCGACCGGTTTGAGTTCGATATTATTGTAATAAGTGACACGACTCCCAATATTGGTTTTCGGATTAATGCGTAAACCTCCCAGACGCAATTCTTCTTCCGACAGTTCCTCTATGCTGCCGTAGGTATTCCGGTACAGGAGCACCATAAGTTCCCGGGCATCATCCATCAGTACGCTGGGGGCCATTGGCACATCTACCAGGTCTAATATGTCCTTCGGCGGCTTTTGATAATCGAGATTCTCCTGTGAGAAAGCGTTTAATGTGGTGATCAGGATTGGTAATAAAAGGAAGAGCTTTTTCATAATGAACAGTTTAGGTTGTTGGTATTTTAAAGTGGGTAATGAACAGTAAGTCATGCCGTAAACATACTTGGGTTAGAAGTATACGGGTTCAGGATGGATTCTACGGCAGTGAATTATAAAATCATGATCTTGTACAAGCGTGCAACAAGGGTTCAGCTCACTGAAGATATAAAAATACAAGCGCTTTGGGAAAAGGCCCGCTGTCGTTAACTTTATTTTGGGAGAAAGGTGCAAGTATATTATCAACAAAACTTTACACCGCCAAATTGAAAGGACTTATTCACCAACGGGCAATTCGGTGCTATTAATTTTCCTTAAACCACAGTTCTGACCGCTCATTTCCTCCGGCCACATAATTGACAGTGATCTCCTCGCCTGCTTTGATTAAGCGGGTACAATAGAAAGTGATGCTGTGATCGGCATAATCCATGCGGTAATCCGCATTGGGTTTGGAGGCATGATTGTAGAGAGAACCATATCCAAGCGCAATGGCACAATGGCCGTCTTCCCAAAGAAAGTAATAATCGTGCAGATGGGTCTGGTGGATCAGCCGCAGATCGGCCGCAGATAAAACGATTACCGGACTGATCTCGATAATGCTTTCCGGTTCAATCTCTTCGGAGGTGAAAACGCCCCGGCCACCACGGGAGCTGGGCGCTATGTATAGAGATGGAATGTGGAGCATTTTGATGTTATGATGATGTGATACTGCGATGTTGTGATGGGTCATGTGCTTTGGACAACGACTATATCACTACACCACGAGGGCTTTTGATGTTATGATGATGTGATACTGGGATGCTGTGATGGGGTCATGTGCTTTGGACAACGACTTTATCACTACACCACGAGGGCTTTTGATATTACG
>JAGQXH010000185.1 GCA_020436695.1 Lewinella sp.
TTGCCAGATCATCCAGAGGAGGATCACTCCAGTCCAGTAGTGGGTCGAAATCAATAGAGCCACGAATGTGCCGGGCCAGATCGCCTTTATCGGCCAGATACTCCAGCAGCAAACGGTATATCTTCACCGGGTTTTTTCCGGGATAATAGGGCGCAAAATGGATGGAAACGATCTTCAGGTCAATGTCATGCAGCAATCCGCCGAGTTCTTCCAGGCTGGGCTCGTGTTTCATCTGAAAGAATAAAGCATTGCATCCTCCATGCAGCGCCGCTAGTGCCTGTACATTGGCTTTTTTTATATCATTGACGAATACATATTCTCCAACTTCCCAGTCATTTCCTGATTTCCGGAACAACGGAGCGGGTGCTTCCTCAAAATCATCCGGATGATAAAAGGGATCGAGCCGGATGTCCTCATCCAGTTGCCATTGCAGGTCCGTAAAGGAGCGACCTTTTAGCTCCTTTTCCAGCAACATGATCCATTCAGACTTACTAAAGGAGGAAAATTCGGCAAACAGGTTTTCGGGTTTATTCATAAGAACTACTTCAACTTTATGCCTCACAAAATAGTTAATTTTGCAATAAGGCCAAGTCTCCGACTTCCGGTTCACACACTAAAAGACTTACTACTTCTTCATGCAAGATCTCATCTATCTCGATTATAATGCAACAACTCCGACCGATCCGCGGGTGGTAGAAGCCATGTTACCCTATTTTTATGATAAACCCGGCAATGCAGCCAGTCGCACTCATCCCTTCGGTTGGATCGCTTCGGAAGCCGTAGACCAGGGCCGGCAGCAGATCGCCGACCTGATCGGCGCGGAAGCCCGGGAGATCATATTTACCTCCGGCGCTACGGAAGCGGATAATCTGGCGATAAAAGGAGTATTTGAGCTGTATCAGCGAAAAGGGAAACACATTATCACTGTACAAACTGAGCATAAAGCCGTATTGGATACCACAGCTTACCTCGAAAAGATCGGAGCTGAAGTCACTTATCTATCTGTTGATGCAGACGGCCTGATCGATCCGAAAGAACTGGAGGCCGCTATCCGGCCCGATACCATTCTGGTATCCGTTATGTGGGCCAATAACGAAACCGGCGTTATCCAGCCCATGGCAGCCATCGGTGAGATCTGTACCCGTAAAGGCGTGCTGCTGATGAGCGACGCGACTCAGGCCGTAGGTAAGATGCCGGTCTGTCCACGGGAAGCCGGCGTGCACATTATGGCTTTCTCAGCCCATAAGATGTACGGTCCCAAAGGTATCGGCGCACTATATGTCAGCTACCGGCAGCCACGCGTAAAGCTGGCCACACAGATCCACGGTGGCGGGCACGAAGCGGGCATGCGTTCCGGCACACTCAACGTTCCGGCTATTGTGGGTTTTGGTAAGGCGGCAGCGCTAGCCGGTGCAGAAATGAAAAATGAAGCCGTACGACTAGCTCAACTGCGGGACTTGCTGGAAAACCGCTTGACGGAACAGATAGAAGCCGTTCGGATCAACGGCAGCCGGGAACATAGGCTGCCTCATGTCAGCAATCTATCCTTTCGTTACGTGGAGGCAGAAGCCCTCATTTCTACTTTTAATCGCCGGATCGCTGTAGCTACGGGTTCCGCCTGTTCATCCGCCACGTTGGAACCCTCGCACGTGCTCCAGTCCATGGGGCTGACAGATGACTGGCTGAAAGGCGCGATCCGCTTCAGTTTCGGGCGTTTTTCCAAAGAAAGTGATGCGGTGGTCTGTGTGGAAGCGATCAGCAAGGGTATTGAAGCGCTGCGGGCGGAGAGTCCCGTCTGGGAGATGTATAAGGAGGGGATTATTTGATGCTGTGATGTTGCGATTATTTGATGCTACGATGTAGGAGAGAATAATCCACAAACAAAAACTATGGGAGTGTCCAATAACCTGTGTTTCCTTCTTGTTGCATTGCGAGTAAAACACTGATTTTCAATAATTTACTTGACTCATGAGCACCTCAAAACACGAACACATGAACACGCTCAAAACTACTGAATAGATGTCGAAAAAATTACTCACAATATTTCTGACGCTGGTACTATTCTCCACCTGTCAGCAAGACGAGATACTACCATATTCCATTGAAGGTGCTTATAACTGCTTTCAGGAAAGTAATTGGACAACTGATTCGGTAGATGCCGCACTGTTAGGTAGCTGGGAATGGGTCTATTATTCCTGCTACAGTGGAGAAATGGAGGAAACCGAAGCAGGAGAATTACTATTGAAATTCTATTCAGATCACCAACTGGAGATCTACCGGAACGGCCTGCTGGATCGTGTAGATACCTGGAAGGTGATAGAAAGAGGTAGTGAAAATTTTGAACTGGAAACCGACCTGATCCATCCCTGGCTCAATGGAGATATCGTTATTTGTGACGAACTCCTGGTATTTTTCAACAGCTATATAGATGGGTGTGATAATTTTTTTGAGAAGGTCCTCTGATCGGCCGGCGCTTGCTAAGATGTGTGAGCTGTAATTTAAACCTCCTTCCTACAAAAACGTTCTTATATTTGTACGAAACGGTCTCAAAGCTTTTTCATCCCGGTGAGGGATTTTAAAACAGTTTCTAAATTTGTAGCGCAGATAGCATTGCAGGATCGAAGCTATCCGACATCCAAAAAGACAGACAAATGGTATACGTAGCGGATTCGGCCAAGAAGAGGATTGAGGAGATCATAATTAAAGATCAACTGACGCCCGAACATTTCGTACGGGTATCCGTTACCAGCGGCGGTTGCTCCGGCTTGACCTATAATATGGATTTTGACAATGAGATCAAGGACAACGACCAGATCTTTGAGGATAATGGCGTAAAGGTGGTCACGGATCTACGCAGTCTGCTTTATCTTTTCAATACCACGCTGGAATTTTCCGGCGGTCTGGAGGGAAAAGGTTTTCACTTCAATAATCCCAATGCTTCCCGTACCTGTGCCTGTGGAGAAAGCTTTGCCGTTTGATCCCCGGGGACAGTTAAAAAACAAATTTTTCCGAAAAGAATTACCGATCCGACTAGTCAGATCGCGGAGCTCACTTCGAGCCGGCGTCTAATTTTACTGCTTCCATCTGACGAAACCCAGGACCATCTACTTGTGACTATCCAACATTTCACGAAAAATTCATACCTTGGCGGCGCCCTAGAAAGATTTGTCAATTCCCTCATGAAACCGCCATTAATTTAACCTTTTGATTGTCAGCCCAAAAGTCCTCTCCTCTTACAAAAACAAGCAAACGAGAACATGTCTAATATTCATGCAGCAATTACCGGTGTACATGCTTACCTTCCGGATTATGTCTTGACCAACAAGGAATTGGAAACGATGGTGGACACCACCGATGAATGGATCACCACCCGTACCGGCATTAAAGAACGACATATTCTGAAAGGTGAGGGTCAGGGAACTTCCGTACTCGGGATCGGAGCCGTAAAGGGGCTGCTGGAAAAAACGAATACAGATCCGGAAGATATTGAGTTGGTTATCTGCGCCACCGTTACGGCCGATATGCCGTTTCCGGATACCGCTAACCTGGTGGCGGCGGCTACGGGAATGAAGAATGCCTTTTGTTATGATCTGAATGCTGCCTGTTCCGGATTTTTGTATGCACTTACTACCGGAGCCATGTTCATCAGTTCGGGTCAGTATAAAAAAGTGATCGTTATCGGTGCGGATAAGATGTCTTCCATAATCGACTACACCGATCGTACTACCTGTGTGATCTTCGGCGATGGCGGTGGAGCAGTCTTGCTGGAACCGAACACCGAAGGGTATGGCGTTATCGATTCCTTACACCATAGCGATGGGAGCGGTGCCGAGTTTTTGCACCTCAAGGCCGGAGGATCTCGTTTTCCTGCCACGGCAGACACGCTAGCAGCCCGCGAACATTTCGTATTTCAGAACGGCCGCCCGGTTTTTAAGGCTGCCGTATCGGGCATGAGCGATGTAGTGATGCGTGTAATGGAACGCAACGGTCTGAGTACGGATGATGTTAAATGGCTCATTCCGCATCAGGCCAACAAACGCATTATTGAGACGGTAGCCAAAATGGCTAATTTCCCAATGGAGCGGGTGATCGTCAATATTCAGCGCTACGGTAACACTACTGCGGGCACGCTCCCCATTTGCATGTGGGAGTACGAGAAAGAATTCAAAAAAGGAGACAATATTATTCTGACGGCATTCGGCGGCGGCTTTACCTGGGGAGCCATTTACCTGAAGTGGGCGTATTGATCGCAATTTTTTTATCTTTGCGTGGTTTTTCCAAAACCACCCCAAAAAGGGTCGATCAAACTCATTTCAATTCAACAAATTGTATCTAAGCAATGGCATCAACTTCAGATATTCGTAACGGTATGTGCATTGACATGAACAACGACATTTTCATCGTCGTCGAGTTTCAGCACGTTAAACCGGGAAAGGGAGCAGCTTTCGTTCGAACCAAACTGAAAAGTGTAACCACCGGCAAAGTATTGGATCACACCATTCCTGCCGGCCACAAAGTAGATGACGTACGGGTAGAAAGACGTAAATTTCAATTCTTATACGCTGACGGAGAGGACGATAACAAGAGATACCACTTCATGAACAATGAAGATTATTCGCAGACTTTCATTTCTGAGAAAATGATCGAAAACCCGGGGCTGCTGAAGGAAGGTACGGAAGTGGACATTCTCTATCACGCCGCCGAGGAACGCCCGCTCACACTGGAAATGCCGCAGTACATCATCATGGAAGTGATCTATACCGAGCCTGGTGTTAAAGGCGATACAGCTACCAACACGCTGAAGCCGGCTACCGTAGAAACAGGTGCTGAAGTAAGAGTACCGCTTTTCATCAACGTCGGAGACAAGGTAAAAGTGGATACCAAGACCGGTTCATACATGGAACGTGTAAAACAATAAAACATGACCTTCAAGGAAATTCAGGATCTTTTAAAGCTGATCAGCAAACTGGAACTGGCGGAATTTAAGCTCAAGGAAGATGATTTTGAGCTGGTGGTCCGTACCAAGGACTACTATAAAGGCAAGGAGCAAGGTGCTATATTGCCTCAGACTGCCCCTATTCTTCCGGTACCTGCCGTACAGCCTTCATTTTCGCCCAGCCAACCTGCACCCGCCGCTCCGGCAGCACCGAAAGTAGAGGAAGCCGCCGCCCCGGCAGAATCCGGCAAAAAGGAAGCGGACAACAGCGCCAATTACCTGCCGATCAAGTCGCCCATGGTAGGTACCTTTTACCGCTCTTCCTCCCCGGATAAAGCAGCGTACGTGAAAGTTGGTGATGTGGTAGAAGCCGGTTCGGTAGTGTGCATTATCGAAGCCATGAAACTTTTTAACGAGATCGAATCGGAGATCAGTGGCCGGATCGTAAAAGTTATGGTAGAAGATGCCCAACCGGTAGAGTATGACCAGGTATTGTTCCTGGTAGATCCTAAAGGCTAATAAAAGTTTTATATGTTCAATAAGATCTTGATTGCCAATCGCGGAGAAATAGCCTTGCGAATCATCCGGACCTGCCGGGAGATGGGTATCAAAACGGTTGCCGTTTACTCTACTGCCGACCGGGAAAGCCTGCATGTGCGCTTTGCCGATGAAGCAGTTTGTATCGGCCCGCCCTCTTCCAGTGAGTCTTATCTGAGTATTCCCAAGATCATGGCCGCCGTGGAGATCACGAATGCGGATGCGGTACATCCCGGCTATGGATTTTTGTCCGAGAACGCCGATTTTGCCGAAGTGTGTGCCGAATACGGCATCAAATTCATCGGCCCGACGCCCGAGCAGATCCGAAAAATGGGGGATAAGATCACCGCCAAGGATACCATGATCAAAGCCGGTGTTCCGGTTGTGCCGGGTTCCGACGGTCTGGTGAAGGATGTAAAGCAGGGACTAAAGCTCTCCAAGGATATTGGCTATCCGGTAATCATCAAGGCCACAGCCGGTGGTGGTGGTAAAGGGATGCGGGTGATCTGGAAACCGGAGGAGTTTGAAGACCAGTGGAATAAAGCCCGTCAGGAAGCCAAAGCGGCTTTCGGCAATGATGGTATTTACATAGAAAAATATATCGAGGAGCCCCGCCACATCGAATTCCAGATCGTCGGCGACCAGTACGGCAAGGTGATCCACCTTTCGGAGCGGGATTGTTCTATCCAGCGACGCCACCAAAAGCTGGTGGAAGAGTGCCCCTCTCCCTTCATGACCGATGAACTGCGTAAGGAAATGGGCGATGCGGCCGTTAGAGCGGGTGAAGCCATCGATTACGAAGGAGTGGGTACCATTGAATTCCTGGTTGACAAATACCGGAATTTCTACTTCATGGAAATGAACACCCGTATCCAGGTAGAGCATCCCGTGACCGAGGAAGTCATCGATCATGACCTGATCAAAGAACAGATCAAGATCGCTTCCGGCGAGCGCATTACCGGTGGTAACTACTACCCCACCGGGCACGCTATCGAGTGCCGGATCAACGCGGAAGATCCCTTTAACGGTTTCCGTCCCAGTCCGGGCCGGATCCAGTCTTTCCATAGTTCCAAAGGACATGGTGTACGGGTGGATACCCACGTATACGCTGGTTACACCATTCCGCCATACTACGATAGTATGATCGCCAAGCTCATCTGCCGGGCCCGTACCCGGGAGGAATGCCTGACCAAAATGGAACGGGCGCTGGACGAATTCATCATCGAAGGCGTGAAAACGACCGTTCCTTTCCACATCCGGTTGATGAAGGATGAGAATTTCCGCAAGGGTAATTTCCATACCGGTTTTCTCAATGACTTCGACCTGATGGAAGATCAGCCTTCGTGAGCGGAAGTAAATGAAGGAGACAAACAAGGTAAAGTAGATTTACCCGCACGAAAGAGCGGCGCATTGCGATCCCGCTCTTTCGTCTTTTTCATCTCCTTTCTTCTTTCCTCTAAAACGGAACCACATGAGGAGTTTCTGGAGACTAATGCGATATCTGGGCAACTACCGGCTGCTGGTATTTGCCAATATTCTCAGTAATGTATTTACCGCCGTATTTACGGTGGTGGCTATTCCGCTCCTGGCTCCCTTCCTTAACCTGCTATTCAGCGAAGACGACAGCCAGCTTTTACGGGAATTACCGCAGGACACCCAGGGCGTCACTTACGCTACCGACTGGCTCAACTATCAGTTAAGCCAACTGATCATAAATCTGGGACGGGAGCAGGCACTGGTCTACGTGATCGGTGCGATCATTTCCGCCTTTTTTCTCAAGAACCTTTTCCGCTATCTCGCACTATTCTTCATGGCGCCGGTACGAAACGGAGTAGTACGTGATCTGCGACAGCAACTTTTCGATAAAGTACTGGCACTGCCTCTGGCCTATTTTTCGGAAGAGCGCAAGGGGGACACACTCTCCCGCATTTCGGCCGACGTTCAGGAAGTAGAGGGCAGTATCCTCAACGTATTGGAAGCCATTTTCCGTGAGCCCCTGATCATCTTTGGTTCGCTGGCCTATATGCTTTACGTCAGTCCGTCGTTGACGGCCTTTGTATTTGGGCTCATTCTCTTTACCGGTTTCATCATCGGCGGTATCGGGCGGACGCTGAAACGAACCTCATCGGCAGTGCAGGAGAAATTGGGCAGTCTGGTAGCCATTGTGGAGGAAGCACTGGGTGGATTGCGTATCATCAAGGGTTTCAATGCCGAAGGTTATCAGCAGCAAAAATTTGCCGGTGATAACAACAGCTACCGGAATATGCTGACCAAACTGCTCTGGCGAAGGGACCTATCTTCTCCCCTTTCGGAATTTCTGGGTATCAGCGTGGTGGCCGTACTACTGTGGTTTGGCTCAAAACAGGTTTTCTCCGGTCAGCTCGATGCAGAGGTATTTCTCACGTTCATCTTTGCCTTTTATAATGTGATCGACCCGGCCAAATCATTCTCAAAGGCCTATTATCACGTGCAGAAAGGTATCGGTGCCATGGAACGTATTGAGGTGATCCTGGATGCACCCAACACCATACAGGAGCGAACAGATGCATTGCCAATCCAGGATTTGCAGTCTGAGATCCATTACGAGAATGTAGGTTTTACCTACCGGAACGAAGAAGGACCGGTACTCCAGGGTATTCAACTACGTATTCCCAAAGGGCAGGTAGTCGCTTTGGTAGGCTCTTCCGGGGCCGGGAAATCGACCATGGTAGACTTGCTTCCCCGGTTCTACGATGTGACTTCCGGTCGCATTACCATCGACGGGCAGGATATCCGGGATTACCGCATTACCGATCTGCGATCGTTGATGGGGATTGTATCGCAGGAAGCGATCCTCTTTAATGACAGCATCTACAATAACATCGTTTTCGGTCTGCCCAACGTCACGCCTCAGGAAGTAGAGCAGGCTGCACGCATTGCCAATGCTCACGATTTCATTATGGCCACCGAAAACGGCTACCAGACCAATATCGGCGACCGGGGCAACAAATTAAGCGGAGGACAGCGACAACGCATCACCATTGCCCGCGCTATTCTAAAAAATCCGCCCATACTTATTCTCGATGAAGCTACATCCGCACTGGATTCCGAATCGGAAAAGCTGGTACAGGCTGCCCTGGTAGAACTTATGAAAAATCGCACCTCCATTGTGATCGCCCACCGTTTATCTACCATCCAGCATGCCGATGAGATCATTGTAATGAAGGCCGGCCGGATCATTGAGCGCGGTACCCATCAGCAGCTTTTGGAAAAGGAAGGTGAATACGGGAAGTTGGTGAAGTTGCAGGCGTTTTAAGCGCTTCGCCCAACCGGGCAATCCCCTTTTTCCAACCGGCAGGCTATCGATCTTCATTAATATGTGCAAGAATTTGCCATCGAACTGGATCAATTGAATGAACATTTCCCAAAATCCCCTGTTCTCAAATTGTATATCAACAGAAATTTATTTAGGGTCACCTATGGACAAGGAGCGATTTATGCAATCGGGGCTTTTGGAACAATATGTCTTAGGGCTCACTACCGAAGAGGAAAGTGCAGAGGTGGAGCGTTATGCAGCTATTTTCCCGGAAGTTGAAGAGGAAATTGACACGCTGCGCAAAGCCATGAAGCACTACGCACAAGAACAGATTGCCCGACTAGAATTAAAGAAAGAGTCAAATGGGAGCAGCACTCAGACTACACCGTTGCCTGCCCCCCTTGCTACTACTGGAAATAAACGGGCTATCTGGCTCCTGACCATCGGGCTCCTACTATCCGGAGTGCTCAGTTTTCACTTCTATAACCAATACCGGGAGAGCAGACAACAACTTTCTCAATTGCGACGCAATTTAAATAATGTAGAACGATCCTATCAGTCGGAACTGACCAATCTCAATGCTCAACTTTCTTTTTTGTTGCACAACCATACTAATTACCTGCATTTGAATGCCACTCCGCTGGCACCCGGCACGGATGTACGGGTATTCTGGAACGAAAGCGATCAGAAAGCCTTCCTGCAGGTATTTTACTTACCTCCCCAACCACAGGGCAAACAGTACCACATCTGGGCAGAGATAGATGGAGCAATGAAAGATCTCGGACCGATCGAACTTTCCGAACATCACCCTCAGCCCATCCCCTGCCTGCCGAAAGTTCAAAGCCTGAATATCGCCCTGGAGTCAAAAGACACCTTGGATCATCCTGAAGAGGATCAGTTATATGCCCGCGTAGACATGCAATAATTGCACTTTAACTTAAAAATCATTTCCCATTCTTGGAAAAACGATCTTTTTTTTTCATTTTAGCAGTGCCCTCATGAACTATCGTTTCTAATTCTATTTCTTAACTTTTAAAGAACATGCTATGTTGATCATTTCAATTGTAGCCGGAGCTTTTCTTTTCGGCGGGGGCCTGATACTTTTGTCTAACATGACAGCCGGCAATAATAGAAGCCGTTCCTATTAAGCATAGCGCTATCTCCTACCTCCAATCCCATCTGAACATAGCATTACATCCCATATTTTATACCTAAGTACCCTTACCCCAATCAAACTACACCACAGATCATCCTGATTTACACCCTTTTGTACTACAGTGTTTCTAATCGGGCGAATTCCTGTCCGTTCACTCGGTAATTTGTGCGCATCAGTCCATACGTGGTACTGCATAGCCTAATGGGATTGTGTCCGACAAGCACTCACTTATATCTTTTTTAGGTCAAAACATCCGTTTTGGCAGGGTAATTGCATGGATGTAACAGAGTAGTTGCATCTTATTCTGCTTCCCTGGTTGTACAAAAATGTGCTTAAGATCAAGTCCAGGATTCCGGCGTCAGCGCAATGAATCGGGTGTTAGATCTATGCCCGATCATCTTCTGTTATCCCGGTTATGAATTTGACGCTTAAATTCATTCCTACGGTAGCGGGTAATATGCAGCTGTCCGAAATGTATTATGTATTTTTAATTATCGGATTATGATCGTTTTGAAATTGGCTTTCATCGCCCTGATGATTGGAGGTGGACTTATTCTGGCTGCCAAGAAATTGTCGAGGGAGTAATGAGAGGTGTTGATGTTTCTGTGTGTTGAGGTGTTCACGTGAGCACTTCAACACATATCAACCTCAACACGTGAACACCCCAACACCTCAACACAATTAATCCAGTTTCAATACATCCAGGAAGGCCCGTTGCGGCACTTCTACCTTACCAAACTGGCGCATTTTCTTCTTACCTGCTTTCTGTTTTTCCAACAGTTTCCGTTTCCGCGAGATATCACCACCGTAACATTTGGCGGTAACGTCCTTACGGAGGGCCGAAATCGTTTCGCGGGCAATGATCTTGGCACCGATAGCGGCCTGGATGGCGATCATAAATTGCTGACGGGGAAGCAGTTCCTTGAGGCGTTTGCAGATCTTCCGTCCGAAAGCTTCCGCTTTCTCGCGGTGCACCAATGCCGACAGGGCGTCGACATTCTCGCTGTTCAGTTTAATATCGAGCTTTACCAGGTCTGATTGCCGGTAATTATCCATCTGATAGTCAAAAGACGCATAACCACGGGAAATGGATTTGAGTCGATCGTAAAAATCGAATACGATCTCGGCCAGCGGTAGGTCAAACTGCAACTCTACCCGGGTGGTGGTGAGGTAGATCTGCTTGGTCAGTACGCCCCGCTTTTCCATACAGAGCGTCATGATGGTCCCGATATATTCCGGCTTGGTAATGATCTGTGCATTGATGTACGGCTCCTCCACATAATCCATTACAGTAGGATCGGGAAGATCCGCCGGGTTGCGCACGTTCAATTTTTCGCCTTTCTTGGTATAGGCAATGTAGGACACGTTGGGTATCGTGGTAATTACATCCTGGTTGAACTCCCGCGCCAGACGTTCCTGGATGATCTCCAGGTGTAACATTCCCAGAAAACCGCACCGGAAACCAAAACCAAGAGCGGCGGAAGTCTCCGGCTCGAAGATCAGAGATGCGTCATTGAGCTGCAATTTTTCCAAACTGTCGCGCAGGTCTTCAAAATCATCATTATCCAGGGGGAAGATCCCGGCAAAAACCATCGGTTTAACATCCTCAAATCCCTGGATCGCCTGAGAACACTGACGTGCCTCGTGGGTGATGGTATCCCCTACTTTAATCTCTTTGGACACCTTGATCCCCGTGATCACATACCCCACATTACCGGCTTCCAGTGTTTTGCCCGGTATGTTTTCGAGTTGCATCACTCCGATCTCATCGGCACTATATACCTTGCCGGTATTCACAAAACGGATCTCATCTCCGGTCTTAAGCTTGCCATTCATGACCCGCACGTAGGCAATGACGCCCCGAAACGGGTTGAACAGTGAGTCGAAGATCAGTGCCTGCAGCGGTGCTTCAGGGTCTCCTTTCGGCGCCGGGATACGATCCACAATGGCCGCCAGGATCTCATCTACGCCCTGGCCGGTCTTTCCACTGGCCAGTATGATCTCTTCCCGGCTGCATCCGATCAGGTCGATCACCTGATCTGCTACCTCTTCCACCGTAGCCGTATCCATATCTATCTTGTTCAACACCGGGATGATCTCCAGATCGTGCTCAATGGCCAGATAAAGATTGGAAATGGTCTGTGCC
>JAGQXH010000186.1 GCA_020436695.1 Lewinella sp.
CTGGCTCACTTCGAGGGTGGTCCCGTTGAGTGTGAGTTGATCGATGGTTTGATCATCCGTATCGGTGTCGATGCCGGCCAGATCTACCGTTTGTGTGGGTTGTCCGTCGTTTTCCAGGCTCAGTTCGAGGGTGGTCCCATTGAGGCTGAGCTGATCGATGGTCTGATCATCGGTATCGATTGTTTTTGCTCCCCAACTCACATTCCCGCTACCGTCCGTTTGCAGGATCTGCCCGGTGGAACCATCAGCGATGGGGAAAGAAAAAGCATTGTTGATGTTCAGAGTGCCATTGACCTGCAACAGGCTGTTGTCGAATTCCCCGTAAAGCAACGTATTACCCAGGTAGCCCCCGATCCTCAGCCGGTAAGATTCGCTTTGATTAAGGCCAACCGACTTGCCCATATAGATGTTGTAGGATCCGTTCAAGTGAATACCGGTACTAGCCCCGAGTAAGAGGTTGTAATCTCCATAGTTTCCAATACCCGCACCCTGACCGATGAACACATTCGCCCCACCGTAGGTCTCGGGCCGGGTGGGGTTGGCCGAATTTGCGCCTGCCTGCTGGCCGATAATAACATTTCCGGAAGCGTTGGTGCGCAGATTTTCGTTTCCAACATCGCTGCCGATCAGGATATTAGCGCTGGCCAGATTGATCTTGCCGTCGATAAACTCAAAGGCATCCGTTCCGGCGATCCGCATCTGGACGAGGTCGGCGTCGGGGCTGGGCTCGACGGAGATGCGGGTATCCTGGTCAGCATCTTCCAGTAGGGTCTGCACACTGTTGATGCCGGCCAGGTCCAGGGTTTGCACCGCCTGACCGTCATTTTCCAGGGAGATCTCCAGGGTGGTACCGTTGAGGCTGAGTTGATCGATGGTCTGGTCATCCGTATCCAGGGTTTTGTTGCCCCAACTGACGTTTCCGGCACCGTCGGTTTCCAGTACTTGCCCGGTGGTGCCGTCAGTGGTGGGAAAGGCAAAGGCACCGTTGAGATTTAGCGTACCGTTGATGCGGAGAAAGTCATTGTCGAACTCTCCGTAGATCAAGGCAGCCGCAGGGCCTGCGTCAGAATTTTCGATAAAAAGCTGATTGGAACCATTGTGTGAATACCCGGCTCGTTGTCCGAGGAATACATTATTACTGCCGGAAACGCTATACCCGGCATAATTTCCAAGATACAGGTTGTTGTTTCCCACCGCATCAAAACCCGCCACAGGACCAACTGCCACATTGTTGTAACCATTGAATTCGCTGCCGGTCAGGTAACCTAGAAAAGTGTTTTCTCTTCCGGTAAGCAAATTCCCTGCACCCTGGCCTAAGAGGGTATTGTAGCTGTTATTTTCCCGGTCGCCCAAATCAATATTCCCGCCGATGGCTACCGTGCTGAAATTATTCAGCAAGCCGATCTGCCCGGGCGAAAAGGTGAAGCTTTCCTCGTCCTTCAGAAATATTCGAACCTGGTCCTCATCAGGGCTTTGTTCGGCGGTTACCTTGGTATCTCCGTCCGTATCCCGGATCAGTGCGTTGATGCCGGTGGTGGTATAGGTGCCGTCGGCGAAGAAGAGGGTGTCCACCGAGGAAAGATTGACGAATCCCCGCTCGCTACGCGGCTGCACCAGGTAGCGAGTGTTGCAGTTGGTGACGTATACTTCAAACTCCTGATCCTGGTTCGCACCGTAAGAACTGCGGCCGCCATCGTAGATGTTGGTGTCTTCCTGATTCCAACCCCAGCCATCCAGCCCGGTTGTAAGCGGCACGCAATTGAGCGTGTACATGCTACCCTGGCTTAGCGCCACCGTTTCGTAAGGAATGGCAAAGTAAAAATAGCCCAAGGCCGGTATCGCCAGCGGATCACTTTGGTAAAGCAAAGTCCCGGAAGTGCCCTCTCCGGTGTATACTTCCAGGGATAACAAAAAATCATCCCCGGGATTGGTCATTTCGAAATCAGATACATCCACTCCGACTACGGTCAGGGAGCCTCCTTCCGCAGCGGTGAAGGACTGCCAAATACTAGTGGTAGTAAACCCTCCTCCGATGCAACTTGGGCCAAATCCGGGATACTCACATAGTGCTTGAGCGATAAGTGTAGTATCTAGATAACAATCGTCCTTATTGAGCAGGAGGCCGGCCGGAGGAACCGCGCCCGCGCTGATCTCACACCATTGGGTAGCGTCGCGATGCCAGTAAGATTGGGTCTCTTCATTAAAAATGAGCAAACCCGGTGCGGGATCGACTATGGCGTTCATTTCGTCGGTCGTCATCCGGGGCAGGAGGACCCCCTTATCTATACTTTGCACATCCAGCATGGCGCTGGGATCCGGATCAGCATTTGTTTCATTGATGCTCACCTGCGCCTGCGCTGCAGGCCATAAAAAAAGGCATAGCATGGCCGTGTAAACGACCGACTGGAATAACGGTAGTTTCATCTTACTATTCTGCTTTACGAGTTTGAAATGAGGGCCTTCGTGAACTAGAAAGAGGGTTGTACACCGTGGCCGGCTACCTGATCTTTTAGCTTTAAGCCTTTTGATTAAAAACTAAAATAACCGATTTAAATACGATTGGTGATCATCCCAAAAATATCCCGTCAACTACTGTTTGTCGGATAGCTGTTGTGACGGTGTAAGATGGATCGATGTGTAGTTGTTCCCACCTGCTTGGTGCAGCCGTTTAAAGACTTACCGGCTTATAGTAAATCAGGTCCCGAGCCACTGCAACAAAGATCGGAGCGGGGATCTTTGGGTGTTTACCACATTGTTCCGAATGTTTACCATATTGTTCAGCGGCAGGAAAAATGGGAAGATGATCCCTGATATTCACTAACTCACTCACCATATCGCCCTCTCACCTCTTCACCTCCCGCGTCCTACTCGGCGGCTCTCCGAATTCTTCGGTATAGAAGGTGGAAAAATGTTGTACGTATTTAAAACCGACTTCCGAAGCGACTTCCGATACATTGCGGTCGGTGGAGAGCAGTAGGACGCGAGCTTTTTGCAAACGCAGGGAGCGGATGTACAGCGAAGTGGATTTACCGGTCAGGGCTTTCAGCTTATTGTGCAACTGGGTGCGGCTCACACCCAGCGCCCAGCACAGTTCCCGGGTGCCGAAATCTTCATCGGAAAGGTGGGTATGAACGGTAGTCTGTACTTTTTTGATAAAGGCATCTTCCAATTCAAAACTGTTGTCGGATGCGGTGGTTTGGGTTGTTGTATCCGGCTCTAATTGCCAGTTGCCGGCAGCAAATCTCTCCTGTAGTTTTTGCCGTAATTCCAACAACTTGCGCAATCGGACCTGCAACTCCTTTTTATTGAATGGTTTGGCCAGATAAGCATCAGCACCCCTTTCCAGTCCCTTAATTCGGGAAAGATCATCCGCTTTGGCGGTCAGCAATACAATGGGGACGTGGCTGGTGCGTTCGTCATTTTTTAGGACTTCCACCAATTCGAAACCATCTTTTTCGGGCATCATCACATCGCTGACGATGAGGTCGGGTACCTGTTCCAGAGCCAGCTCGATGCCGGAGCGTCCATTCAAAGCCGATAAGATCCGGTACTCACCGGCCAGACAATGGAGCAGGTATTCGGTGATATCGGCATTGTCCTCAACGATGAGCAGGGTAGGCTGATCCGTCTTCGGCTGGATAACTGCCGTTAACTCCTTGCTGCTGTCGGGATCCATTGTTGTTGAAGAAAGGCTTGTTCCATTTCCGGTAGTTATTGGGGAGGGAAATACGATCGTAAAAGTGGTTCCCCGGTCAGGTGCACTCACTGCAGAAATAGTGCCGCCCATATACTCTACCAGCTCTTTGGTCAGGGCAAGTCCAATGCCGGTGCCTTCTACCTGCAGGTGATTATCGGCCTGATAGAATCGATCAAAAACAAAGGGGAGCTGGTCTGCTGGAATACCCACTCCACTATCCGAAATGCTCAATTGGAGTTTGTTGTTGAGATCCTGCACGGTAAGAACCACCTGGATCATGCCGCCTTCGGGGGTGAACTTTAGCGCATTGGAAAGCAGATTGGTGACTATGGTTTGCAGGTATTCTTTATCAATGGGTATGATCACGGAGGAAGTGTTCGCCTGAAATATCAACTGGATATCCTTACTTTCAGCAACCGTTTGGAAACTCCCGGTGAGGTATTTCATTAATGGCACAATGTCGGCTTCTACCCGGTGAATGGGCAGGGATCTTTCTTCCAGCTTTGCCAGATCCAGGATCTGATTGATCAGGCGCAGGAGTTTTTCTCCGTTTTGCCGGATCAGACGAAGCCCTCTATTTATTGCCTGCTCAAATGGAGGCCGGATGGAGGCCGGTAAATGATCCTCCAGTTCCTCCGCCATGCCGTTGATAACGGTGAGTGGGGTTCGGAATTCGTGGGTAATATTGGTATAAAGCCTGGTTTTGAATGCGTCCAGTTCTTTTAGCCGTTCGGCTTCTTTGGCATCCAGGGCAATGCGATGTTGCAACTGTTGCCGGTGCAGGAAAAAACGAAGGATCGCGTACGTCAGGGCGAGCAGCAGCAGGAGGTATGTGATATAAGCTGCCGTCGTTTTCCACCAGGGAGGCAGGATACGAAGGTGCAGGTTGGTGGATTGTTGGTGCCATACGCCATCACTATTCGCGGCCAGGACCCGGAAAGTATAGTCTCCGGGAGAGAGATTGAGATAGGTAGCCCGGTGCTCGGTAGTTTCATGTATCCAGGGTGCTTCGGCACCTTCCAGATAATACCGGAATTTATTCTTGGTGGGAATAGAGAATTCCAGACCGGCAAATTCCAGGCTAAGGCTGTTTTGGTAATGGGCGAGTTCGATGTTTTCCGTGAAAGCGATGGATTGAGGCAGGAGGTGCGTTGAATCTTTATGGGTAACTACCCGGTTGTTGACTTCCAGGCCGGTGAAACGCACCGTTGGAGTAGTTGGGTTGTCGATGATCTCCTCCGGATGGAAGGCGACCAGACCTTTGATGCCACCGAAATACATAGTACCGTCCGGTGCCTGGCCTACCGCTCGTACGTTAAATTCATTCGAAGGTAAGCCGTCTTGTTTCGTGTAATTCCTAATGGTTCCGCTCGTAGGATCAAAACTAATTATTCCCTTATTCGAACTCATCCAGAGCCGGCCATGACGGTCGGAAAGAATGGTGTAGATGATGTTATTGGGAAGCCCATTCTTAGTGTTATAATGGGTAAATCGATCATTGCGCACATCCATTCGGGTAAGTCCGCCTCCCACCGTTGCGATCCAAAGTATTTGCGGATCTTTCGGATCGATAAGGAGGGCTGATACATAATCATAAAGAATACTGTTGGCCTGGCCGGCCTGGGGCTTGAATAAATGAAAGGAGAAACCTTTCGCTCTTGGGAGGGCCCGCAACAGGCCCCATTCCGTAGCAATCCACCAGGATCCGTCCCCGGTTTTAGCCAGGGCATTTACGGTATGTTTTTGCGGTAAAGTGCTCCGATAATCAAACTGTTGGAAGCGGCCGGTTTGCGGGTCTATTTTTTTTAGGTAGTAGTCGTGGGCAATCCAAAGGTTGCCTTCTTCATCGAAGGTAGGTTCGATCAGCCACGACCCGATCTGTGTTTCCGAAAACAGGGAGTAAGGGAGTTGATACCAGGATGTATACAGCGCGTCCTTCCGGAAAAGTGAAATCTGATGCGTACCACAGACGAGCGCCCATTCCTTTCCCTCTGGTCCGGGTTTACAGGACATTTTCTTATTCATAGGTAGGGGGAAGTCCTGCAAGGCATGTTCCCGGCTGGGCCCCGGCCAGTCTTTTTCGGAAAAGCTGTTAAAAGCCAGATGTCCTTGTTGGTCAATCCAGAGATGTTCGTTGATAATACTTTGGCCGGATTTATAGATCTTAAAATGTTGCTGACGCGGATTGAATTTCAGCACTCCATAGCCGTTGGTGCCGGCCCAAAGGATACCCGAATGATCTTTATAAAAATAGTGGACTAATCCTTTGCCGGGTAGGGTCAGCGAGTCGGCTGCGGTCAGGTTCGGCTTAAATGGTGAGGCGCCACTCAGCGGATATCTGAGGATGCCACCGGGGTTGGTAGCAATGTACATTTCCCTGTCTTGCTCGAAAATTGCCAGATCCCGAAGGGTGAGGGGGGAATTTTGCCATAACCATTTGCTGCCGTCAAAGTGCCCCAAACCTTTAGAACCGGATAGTATGGCCGTGCCATCGTTGAAAGGGGCGATTTTTGAAAGGCCGGGCTGGGGGGTATGAAAAAAACACATCTCGTTTGCAGAAACATCAAACCGGAGAAGCTCTTTTCCATTTCCTGCCCATACAAACTGACCATTTTCGGAAACACCTATTCGGAAAAAACGGTCTACAGGCCACCATTGGTACGACTGCACCAACAGCCGGCCATCGACAGCTGTTTCCCACTCGATCTTCGCCAGGTAGACACTATCTTTTGCAACAACTATCTTGCACCAAAGCTGATCTGCTGCATCCGTCAATATCTGCAAGCCCCTGGATGTAGCGAGCCATCGTCCAAGTTCCCCCGGGGCAGAAAGCCGGTAAAAACGGTTTGTTTTTTTGTCGAATACATTCAGGCCGATATTGTCAGTGCTTACTGCTAAATAATTTCCTATCTCGCAGATCGACTGGATCTGATTGCCGGAAATGGAAAAGGAGTCCAACGGATCGTAATAGAAGTGCTCAAACTGATACCCGTCGTATCGGTTCAGGCCATCTCTGGTGCCGATCCAGAGAAACCCGTCTTTATCCTGTAAAATGGCAGTGACAAATCCCTGGGAAAGCCCATCCTCTACCGTGAGGATCTGTCCTTTGGTTTGACATACCACAGGCCTAGTTCCCAGGCATAGGAGAATAGTAAAAAAACTACCGAGTAGAGCTACCTTTGCATTCATTGCTGCCAGTACTATTCTGAAAAGATACCCACAAAGGTAAAGCTATCCGGATGTACTGGCAATTGGGGTATTAGCATAGTTGCCAGTTGCCGGTTTGTCAACTGATTAACCGGCAACTGGCAAAAGGTTGATTAACATTCCTTAATAGAGATCGCTGCTCCGATGATCACTGTTCCTCGGAAAATTAGGGATCACTCATTTCTCCTAAGATCTATTCAATCACCACCTGCCGCTTGAAAGGATTACCGTCAATATACATGATGACCTGGAAAATCCCTTTGATATCCGGCCCCGGCTGCCAGCGGAATTGTTGAAAACCGGTGTCCAGCGATTGATCAGCCAACGTTTTGATCTTCTTACCGTCTAAGGTATAGATGCTGAGGTCGATCTTCCTGGGGACTTCCAGATTGAAACTGATATTTACTTCGTCTGAAGCCGGATTGGGAAAGACCTTGAAACCGGAAAAAACGCGGGTGCCTGCGTTGTCGGCCGCTTCCGGTACATTGGATTGTGGGGTAGCCGGCTGTTCTGTCCGCAGGAGTACCTGTAGGGTATCTCCGCCGCAGACGTTGCTCACTTCACCTGCTTCCAGACCGGTGTAATGGAATACCAGCGTAGCACAGTTATCCGGTACTCTGATGACGAAATCTCCATCGAGATCAGTGATCGTCCCCATATTGGTGCCTTTGATAATGACCGTAGCACCAATGAGCGGATCATTCTGTTCGTTCACTACTTTTCCAACGGCCATGATGGAAGGGTCCACTCGTATACGGAATGGGGCTGGGTCTACTACAGTAGACGTTTCGGCAGGATCAACCTTTTGTGACGGTCTGATGGCGATAACGGTCGCTTCCTTTGCAGTTACGGCCTTCTTCTCCATTACTACCTTCAGTTCCGCATCATTACAGAGATCCTTGATCTCTTTGGTTTCCATACCCACGTAACTGAATACCAGATCAGCGCATGCTGTGGGTAGCTTTAGTTGGAAATTTCCTTCCAGGTCGGAGATAGTTCCTACCGTCGTGCCTTTGACAATGATGCTGGTCCCGATCATCGGAAGACCTTCTTCGTTTTGAACGACCCCACTTATGACCGGTGAACCGGACTGTGGTTTCTCTATTTTGTTTTCCATCTGAACCGGCGCGGGAGGTGTACTTTCCGTTTTTTCAGATGCCGCACTTTTGGTAGTGATCTCAATAACGCCATTATTGCCTTTTTCTCCGTATTTGTCTACGGCTTGTTGGCCTTTTAACACTGATATTGCCTGAATGTTATTAGGATCCAGTTCCCCATCCTTTGGTGTCTTCCAGTCTTTTATTACGCCATTGACCACGAACAACGGGTTATCTCCCCGGGCCAGATCATTTTGTATGGGCAGGGTGTCTAATACCGTTACAGCATCAGGCCTGGAAATGGAAGATCCTGTTGAGATAAATGCCTGCGCGGAGAAGAACAGCAGCATCAGACAGGCGAATAAAATACTTTTATAGCGAATCGGTTCCCGGTCGTAACGACCGAATAGACGATAAACGCGTTTGCTCAATAAGCTTTGATTGGTATTGGCTGACATAGCTAATTTATTTTTGATGGAATAATGATAGGATTGCACCTGCGTAAGGGCTTCGACGTATGGGAATGGATCATCCTGGACTTTCATCACGGCGCGATCGCAGGCATACTCCCGTTCTTCGCGGATCTTGCCGCAGATCCACCAGATGGCGGGGTGATAGAAGAAGATGATCTCTACGAGTGATTGCAAGAGGTTGATTGCGAAATCATACCGACGGATATGTGCCAGTTCGTGTAGCAGTAACACCTCGATCTGGACCGGGCTTAGACCGGTAAAAATAGATACAGGCATAAGAATAACCGGCCGGAACAATTGAAAGGTGATGGGCGTTTTTACCCGTTCGGACAGATATAATCTAATTTGTCGGCGGATACCCATTCCCCGGGCGAGTTCCCGGAGCCGGTCTTCCCACAGATCGGATGGCAGGGATACCCGGCTATGCTGGAGAAACTTGATATAGAACAAGCCGAACAACAGATAAAGAGAGAACAGCACCGTTCCGATCATCCAGCACATCGAAATGATGGGCATATGTCCGTCCAGTTGCTGCATCAGTTGTTGTACCTGACCGGTCAGACTTTGTGTTGGGGTGGTCAGGTCTGTAGCTTTGGGAACGGTTAACTGCGGCGTTTCGAACATGACGGTGATCGGAGCCACATCCAATGTTTCTTCCTGCCAGGCGATGCGAAAAGTGATCCCGGCCCAGACAACCGCCAATATGAGGCCCCCCAGCAAAGCTGCATACCTGACCTCCGGTTTCCGTTGTGGTATCAGTCGCAGCAATACCCGCAATCCGATGGCGATCAGGCTCAATTGCCAGAAGCTGTGTACTACGGCCCAGCCGATGGCTTTGCCTGCCGGACTGGAGGTGAACCAGGTGAGATCAGTCATTTTTCTGCTTTTTTTGTTGCTCAATCCATTTTTTCAACTCATCCAGTTCTTCTTCACTGGTCTGGCTTTGGCCCAGGGCATCCATGATCAGTTTCATGGCTGAGCCTTCGTAGACATTCTCCAGGAATTGCTGGAAGAGATTTTGTTGCACATCGTCTCGCTTGGGTACCACGCTGTAGTAATGGACCTTCCCTTTTCGTTTGCGCTTTACGACCCCCTTGTCGGTTAGGCGTTGCAATTGCTTCAGTACAGTCGTATAGCCGACCTCCCGTTTCAGGTTGATCTGCTCGTGTACGAAACGGACCGTAGCCGGCTCGTTGGCCCAGAGGATCTGCAGGATCTCCAGTTCGGAATCGCTGGGTTCGTAGATCGGTGAATCACTCATCTTTTTGCTTGGAATTAGATTTTCAGACATCGAATGGCACAAATATATACGACAGCTGACGTAGTTGCAAATAAAAGTACGTCAGCTGTCGTAATTTAACATTTCGAATTAGTTTTGCTAACTTGTATCTGATCAACCAACTGGTTTAAATATCGGCATATACAAAAAGCGCTCAATATCATAGTAGGCATTTTGCGCCGAAGGCGATATCTTGGGTAAAATCAGATCAAAGGCATGGTCGCATTGCGGTAAAAGATGTAACACGGCCGGGATCCCGGCTTTATGCAGTCGTTCGTACAGTTCAATATTCGATCTAACCGGCACGATAATATCGTGTTCACCCTGGATCAGTAAGGTGGGTGGACAGGCTTCATGGACATGAGTCAGCGGAGAGAACAATCTGTAGATCTCTTCTACGTCATCCGGCGTGCCGCCCAGGGTAGGGGCTAACATACCCGGTTCTACTTTTTTATCAAAGCCGAGCCGTTTGAAATTTGCTCCCATTTTTTTCTCCATCCAGGAGGGCCTCCCATTCTCTGTGTGTTCTTCGCCCTGACTTAGGGCAGACTTACTGTTCAGGTGTTGGGCGGTATGATAATAGGTAGCGCTCAGATCAGTTGGGCCATAGAGTGAGATCACCGATTGTACACTCAGATCCTTCCCGGCAAGATCATCCGGAGTGAATTGATCGTTTTGATCGGTATAAGCAGCAAGCAATGCAATATGACCTCCGGCCGAACCGCCGGCGATCACCATCCGCTCGGGATCTATCTGATATACTTCAGCCTGTGCCTTCAGCCAGGCAATGGCGTGCTTGGCGTCGTGCACCATTCCCATCATATCCGTTTCCGGAAACAGCCGGTAAGCCACATCCATAACGACATGCCCCTGATTGGTCAGATGCCGGAAGAAGGTACGGGTGCCGAAATCTTTGTCGAGCAGGGTCCAGGCACTGCCGTGTAAATAGATCAACGCCAAGCCGGAACGGGATATCTGATTTGGAGGCTGCCAGATATCACACAACAGGTGACGGTCCGTACCGGGAAGTGTATAAAATACCAGATCCTGCTCAAAGACCGGATCAGCCACTTTTGGAAGTTGCAGCACATAGCGTCCGGCCAGAAATCTATCCCTGACTTTCGGTGGGAACTGCTCCTCCCACTGCGGACCAAATGCAGCCGTAAAACCGGTTTCCGTTTCCGACGCTCTGGTAATGAAAACGATGTGATACCAATAGATCAATGCACCGGTCCCACCCAGTAACATGGTCGTCAGAGAGGAGAACTCCCAACCGATAAACACCAGTAATGCGGCGGCAACCAACAAAATTGGAGAGATCGCAGAGGTGTACACTTTCATCATCCAAAGAGGCATGGAGGTCGGTTGGCGTAATCGGAATAATGCGAGGCCTGACGACAATAGAATGATCGCTGCCAGAACAATAACGGGGATGTGCAATATGGGAGCCATAGGATTTAGTATGCTGCTTGCTACAAAGGAGCGTAATCGAGGCATCAATGTAAATGACCGGACGCAAGCATAACTGAGATATTTGTCACCTTCATTCGGTTGGAACAGACGGCATTTTAGTGAGAAATCGTATTGTGGTAGCAGCGTGAAATCATAGTATGGGATATTTCATCATCATTCTTAACCAAAGTCAATGCGATTCTTATCAGAAGCTGGTTTCTTTGTAGAAGAACATAAGAAACATGGTTATGAAAGCTGCAACCCGCACTCAATACGGTGCACCTGAAGTACTGACCGTTCGGGAAATGGAAAAACCCGTACCTCAGGATGATGAAATATTGGTAAAAGTAGAAGCCACCACCGTAAACCGTACCGACTGTGGCTTTTTAATGGCTAAACCCTTCATCGTACGTTTTTTTACCGGCCTTTTCCGTCCGAAGATCCCGTCTACCGGCTGCGATTTTGCCGGAACGGTAATGGAGTTAGGTAAGAATGTAGATCGTTTTGAGGTAGGAGACCGGGTTTTCGGCATCAATGATTACATCGGATCACATGCACAATACATTACCGTTAAGCCGAGTATCGCCGTAGAGAAGATTCCCGAAGGAATTTCCTTTGAAAAAGCAGCGGCCAGCCTGGAAGGAGGACATTATGCTTATTCAGATATTAAAGACCTTGATCTGAAAGCCGGTGATAAAGTGCTGGTCAATGGTGCCACCGGTGCTATCGGTTCGGCAGCCGTGCAGATCCTGAAAAACATGGGCATGCACGTTACTGCGGTCGGGAATACCAAAAATCTGGAGCTGCTGCGTTCTTTGGGAGCAGATCGGGTAATGAGTTAT
>JAGQXH010000187.1 GCA_020436695.1 Lewinella sp.
GATCTGCTAATCCCCAATATGGGTGCAGCACAAGAGGGAAGCTGGATCATGACTTTGACACTAAATGCCGGCATGCTTAAAAAGATGATCTCCAGGCTTAATCCTGAAATTGTTATTCCCGTTCATTATGGGACTTTTCAGCATTATAAAGAACCGGTAGAGAAGATTAAAGCAATAGGTGATGAGCGGATTAAGATAGTGGAAGTTGGAAGTAAAACAATATTTGAAATTAAGTGAGCGGCTGCACCTGATTACCTGCCATCATAGATCTTAAATACAAGAAATACTGGATGAACCAAAAAGAAACTTCACCTGACGAAGCATAAATTTTCCTTCTTTTTATTTCTACGCAAAAACATTGCGCAGCAGGTGCGTTAGTTTGTATCCGAATGAGAAAACAGCCGGTCAGGAACTATCCACAAGCTGTCACCATTAAATACAACAACTAACGCCCGTTGAAAAAATGTTTTTGCAGATCACAACAACCCACAAGCCCGCTACCGACCTCGGTTATTTACTCGGTAAACATCCCGACCGGGTGCAGGACAAAGAACTTGCTTTTGGCCGTGCCCATGTCTTCTTTCCCGAAGCCTCCGACGAACGCTGTAGTGCCGTTCTCATGCTGGAGATCGATACCATCGCCCTGGCCCGTTCCCGGTCTAAACAGTATTCCGATTCTTTTCAGTTGGGGCAGTACGTGAATGACCGGCCCTATGCGGCTTCTTCCTTCATGTCTACCGCCATTGCCAAGGTTTTTGGCAGTGCCCTGAACGGCAACTGCAGTGCTCGTCCTGAACTGGTGGATCAACCATTGTCTTTTGAAGTAAAGATTGCGGCACTACCGGCAAAAGGTGGAGAAAATACCATCCGGGAGTTCTTCGAACCCTTGGGATACCAGGTACAGACCACTGCTCAGATCCTGGATGCCAAATTCCCCAACTGGGGGCAAAGCATGTACTTTGAGATCCAACTGAACCATACACTGCCGCTGCGCACGCTGCTTCGCCATCTGTATATTCTGATCCCGGCACTCGACAACAAAAAACATTATTACGTAGGAGCCGATGAAGTGGATAAACTGATAGCTAAAGCCAAATCCTGGCTGGAAGGTCATCCGGCCATGGCGCAGATCACCCGCCGCTATCTGAAACACCGGAGCAGCCTGGCCCTGCAGGCGATCGAGCAGTTAAGACAACAGGAAGATGAAGAGGCTAACGCTCCGGAACAGGAACCGGAAGAGCAAATGGAAAATAAGATCAGTCTGCACGACCAGCGGCATCAGGAAGTCATAGAAGCGCTAAAAGAACGGGAGGTACAAACCGTACTCGACCTGGGCTGCAGTACCGGTAAGTTGCTGAAAAAACTGCTGCGGGAAAGCCAATTCCAAAAGATCACCGGAATGGATGTCAGTTTCCGGGCACTGGAAGTCGCCAAACGGCGACTGAATTGGGATACCATGACACCCCGCACCAAAGAACGTATCCAGTTGCTACACGGTGCACTTACTTACCGCGACCGACGCCTGGAAGGTTATGACGCTGCCGTAGCCGTGGAAGTGATCGAACACCTCGATGAGAACCGGCTACGGGCCTTCGAACAGGCCATCTTTCAATACGCCCGGCCAAAGGTAGTAGTGGTGACCACCCCCAATGTAGAATACAATGTGCTATTTGAGAACATGGAACCCGGCACTTTCCGCCACAGTGATCACCGCTTTGAATGGACGCGGGAGGAATTTCGCGACTGGGCCACAAAAGTAAGTAAGGATCATCAATATCAGGTCAGTCTGGCCGGCATCGGGGCGGAAGATGAAACGCATGGTTGTCCTTCACAGATGGCTGTTTTTTTTAGCGTCTTTAGTCATAAGTCAGGGTACGCTGGTACTGAGAAAAATGAACTATCACAGTCAGGATGTTTCCAGTTTTGCACTGCCCTAACTAACCATAAAACAAAAAAATGAAAATCGAAATCCCAGATCTATGCCTGGTCGTCCTGATGGGCGCCAGTTCATCCGGAAAATCTACCTTCGCCCGGAGGCATTTTCGAAATACCGAAGTGATCAGCTCCGACTATTGCCGCGCTACCGTAGCCGATGATGAGAATGCGATGGATGCCAATACCGATACCTTTGAACTACTGCACTTTATCGTTGAGAAACGACTGAAAAGAGGTTTGCTCACCGTAGTAGATGCGACTAACGTTCAGACGGAAGCCCGCCAGTTACTGGTGGCGCTGGCTCGGAAATACCACGTTTTCGCCATTGGTATAGCGCTGAATCTTCCTGAGCAGATCCTTTTGCAGCGTAATGAAATCCGGCCGGACCGCCAATTGCGGCCCCATGTACTCCGGAACCATCGCCGGCAAATGAAGTCCTCTTTCCGCCTGCTGAAAAAAGAAGGCTTTCACCGTTTTTACGAACTGAAAACGGAAGAACAGATCGCGGCCCTGAGCATTGAGCGTAAAAAGATCTGGTCGAACAAAAAAGAATTGCAAGGCCCATTCGATATCATCGGCGACGTGCACGGTTGTTTCGACGAATTGCGTGAGCTACTTACGCTACTGGGGTACCGCATTACCCGCCATCGCGACCGGCTCCGCAATTGGGGATATACCGTGAAAGCACCGGAAGGTCGGACGGCCATTTTTGTGGGTGACCTCGTTGACCGGGGCCCTGCTTCCAATGAAGTATTACGACTGGTCATGTCCATGCAGGAGGCAGGAAATGCGCTGGTCGTGTGCGGCAACCACGATGACAAACTCCTGCGAAAGCTACAGGGCAGGAATGTCCAGATAAAGCATGGGCTTGAGCAAACATTGGCACAACTGGAAGACGAATCACCGGAATTTCTGGAAGCGGTACCCTCGTTTCTCAGAGGACTGATCAGTCATTATGTATTGGATGAGGGTCGGCTGGTAGTCGCCCACGCCGGACTGGGAGAAGCGATGCAGGGGCGTACTTCAAAAGCCGTTCGCGCGTTTTGTTTGTACGGAGAGACCAGCGGCGAGATCGATGAATTCGGGCTACCGGTGCGCTACAACTGGGCCCGGGACTACCGCGGCAAAGCCCTGGTCGTGTACGGACATACACCCGTAACAGAAGCCCAGTGGTATAACAATACCATCGATATCGATACCGGTTGTGTATTCGGCGGACAACTGACGGCACTTCGTTATCCGGAACGCGAAATGATCAGCGTGCCGGCAGCACAGGAATACGCTCAATCAGCCCGCCCATTGCAGGAAGTAAAAACCACTGCTTTGGAAGAAGATAAAGATCAATTGCCCGATCTCGAAGACGTTCTGGGTAAGCGATCTATCGAAACGGGTCTGCACGGCGTAGTGACGATCCGGGAAGAAAACGCCATTGCCGCACTGGAGATCATGAGTCGCTTTGCCGTCAATCCGAAGTGGTTGATCTACCTCCCACCCACCATGTCACCGGTAGAAACAGCAGCAGCCGAAAACTATCTGGAACACCCTTTGGAAACTTTCGATTATTTTCGAAACCAGGGCATTCGGCAGGTAGTATGTCAGGAAAAACACATGGGTTCCCGGGCGGTAGTTGTGTTGGGTAGAGATGAGTCGGTGATTGCCCGTCGTTTCGGTATCCAAGGAGAAGGTATCGGCACCATCTATACGCGTACCGGACGAGCTTTTTTCTCCGAGAAGGCCCTGGAACAGGAACTGCTGGAACGGCTGCGCCAGGCAATGGATGAATCCGGTTTCTGGGAAAAGCTACAGACCGACTGGGTGTTGCTGGATGCCGAACTGATGCCCTGGTCGGCCAAAGCAAAGGCATTGCTGCAAAACCAATACGCAGCAGTCGGCGCATCCGGTCAACTCGCACTCCACCATAGCCGGCAGGCCCTACAGCGAGCCGAAGCAAGAGGACTGAACACGGGCACACTAATGACCAAATTAGAAAGTGCGCAAAACCGCCTGACGCGTTTTCAGGATGCTTATCGGCAATATTGCTGGGAAACGGAAAAGCCGGAGGATTATCGTCTGGCTCCATTTCACTTACTGGCAACGGAGACCGCAGTGCATACCGATCGGGATCATCTCTGGCATATGCAGCAACTGGCCGACTTTTGCCAAAACGATCCATTCCTGCTGGCTACACAGTATCAGGTAGTTGACCTGGATGATCCTGACGTCATCCAACAGGCGACCGACTGGTGGCTGGAACTGACGCAAAAAGGAGGTGAAGGCATGGTCGTGAAGCCGTTGGATTTCATTAACCGCCATCAGGGGAGACTGGTACAGCCGGCTGTAAAATGCCGTGGACGGGAATACCTCCGTATCATTTATGGCCCTGATTATACGGTATCCGAGCAATTGGCCAGACTTAAAAGGCGCGGTTTGTCACGTAAGCGCTCGCTGGCCTTACGGGAATTTGCCCTGGGCATGAAGGCACTGGAACATTTTGTGCGTCGGGATGCCTTTAGCCGGGTGCATGAGAGTGTATTCGGAGTATTGGCACTGGAAAGCGAACCGGTGGATCCGGCATTGTAACATCGTGGCCGTCTCAGCGTTCTGATGCAGAAAAGTAAAAGCAAAATTTACTAAGAGACTGTTTTAAAACCTCTCACAGGGCTACAAAACGCGGATTTCCATGCTCCGCCGTAGCGGCTACGTAAAGGAGATGTCGCCAGCAGCAGCAGTTTTAAAACAGTCTCTTATGATACAGCGTCTTCGGTAAAAGGATCTATGGGATGAGACTAATCATCCTCTTCTTCAAACAATTCTCCAAGGGTATCCTCCAGTTGATCCAAATCATTGACCCCCAGGAAATAATGCTCGCCGTTGCGCAGATCAATGCGTATTCCCCGGCGATTACCCATATTCCAGCCGCGCAGTGAGCTTCCGTACTGCACATTCCAGCCGCTCATGGCTGCCTGCTCGGGCAGATCGACGATTTCAAACTGATCGACCTCTTCCCAGTGGATCCGGCGCTTACTGTTCTGCCAGGGATAAATACTGTATTTGATCCCTTTCTTATCTACTTTCACGATCATTTTTACCTTCAGCAGGTATATCATCGCTACCAACAAACTGATCAGCAGCAAGCTACCCATCGTCAGATTACTCAGTTGCCCCTGACCTCCGACAATAGCGGTATAAGTCAGGCGGATAGCAGTACCCAAAGTCAGGATGGCCAATAAAGCAATGACCTCCCAATGCCGGTACCGCTGCGTTTCTTTGAATTTTATCTTGGCCATAATTGAGTGTTTTTGAGACATTTTTTAGAAATATCTCTTAATTTAGAAATCAAATATTTGGAGTGAGTAGCCAAATAGTCGAAAGCCGTAGGTCCTTCAGTCACTAGCTTTTTGCTATTGACCAATGGACTTACGACTTAAGGGTATAATGGACTATTCTATGTCACAAATATACGAAATTAATTATTAGTTTACATTAAATTAACATTAGATTAATTTAAGTTTAACATTAAAAGAAGCTGCAGCACGATAAACAGCTGCGCTTTAGGCTTGTTTTAATACTACAGTTTGTTACATCGAATCAAAAGAATTGTGATCACCGGTATCGTTATCTATCTGTCGGTTTTGGGATTACTGTACGTATTCCACCCGCGCATTGTGTTCCAGCCGGACGTGCTGCCGCCTGATCATCAGTTTAATTTTGACCACTCCTTTACCGAGCTCTTTCTCATACATGAGGAATCCGGAGAACGACTGAATGCCCTACACTTCGCCGCTGAAGATACCGTCAAAGGGCTGGTACTTTACTTTCACGGTAATGCTGATAATTTGCAACGATGGGGACGATATACCGCTGATATCACCCGGCACGGATACGAAGTGTTGGCAATCGATTATCCGGGTTACGGCAAAAGTGATGGAAAAGCAACGGAGGAAGGGCTATATCGCAGCGCCGAACTGGCATTAAATTGGGCACAGGAACGCTTCCCCGCCGACCGTATTATTATCTACGGAAGATCCCTGGGTTCGGGCCCGGCCAGTTGGCTGGCAGCCCGACATCCCGCACGGCAGTTGATCCTGGAGACGCCTTTTTCCAATATGGCCCAGTTGTTCAGAAAGCAGGCTTCCGTTGCGTTGGTCCCCTTTCAGCCGCACCCCAAATTCCCGGTAGATCAATATATCCAGCAGGTGGACTATCCCATCAGTATCTTTCACGGTACGAATGACGGCGTGATCCCCTACCGGGTAGCTACTCAACTCAAACCGCTGCTTAAACCCGACGATCAGTTTATTACCATCAAAGACGGCAGTCATAATGACCTGCGCCATTTTCCGGAATATCAGGAACTGTTGGCCGATCTATTGAAATAAGGAACGAGCATGATGAAAACAAAATATTACCTCATTCTGAATATTTTTTCGCATATTCAGCCAGGTAACATTAAAAACGAAGCATGCCCTGGCCCAACCTCATATTAATACCTGCCCTTGCCTATGCGTTGATCTGTGTCATCTTTTATTTTTTTCAACACTTCTTCTTCTTTCGCCCTGAGATCCTGCCGCATGAATTTACTTACAAATACCCCTTTGACTTTGAGGAAAAAGATTTCGAGATGGAAGACGGCGGTCACATCAATGCCATTCATTTCCGGGTACCCAACAGTAGAGGGGTGATCTATTATCTCAAGGGCAACTCCCGCAGTATTAAGGGATGGGGAAAATTCGCCAAGGATTTTGTCAGCAACGGTTATGATTTCTTTATGATGGATTACCGGGGCTTCGGAAAAAGCAAAGGCAAACGCACGGAAAACATTCTTTACAACGATGCCCAAACGCTGTATCAGTGGCTCAGCCGGCAGTATCCGGAGGATGAGATCGTGATCTACGGCCGCTCCATGGGCTCGGGCATCGCGGCCCGGATCGCCTCCTGGAATAAGCCGAAAATGCTGATCCTGGATTCTCCCTACTACAGTTTTTTCCACCAGATCAAGCGCTACGGTTACATACTGCCGCTGCGCTGGCTGTTGCGGTATCAGATCCGGACGGATCGCTTTTTCAAAAAAATAGAATCGCCCATTTTTCTGATCCACGGCACTAAAGACCGGTTGATCCCTTATGAGCACAGCGTTCTTCTGCAAAAAATACAGCCCGGGCGGGCCCAGTTGCTGACCATTGAGGGCGGTGGGCACAATAATCTGCCGGATTATCCCGAATATCATCAATACCTGTACGATATCCTCAATGGTCATTACATTCACCAACCTGCCGCCTTGAACGTATGATCCGCCGAACCTTTGATATTATCGATTTCCAGCTCGAGCGGCATCCCAACGAACGGGCACTCGTCAACCGTGAAGAAGACCAGTGGGTGGCATATAGTAGCGCCGACTGCCGGGAAAAGATCGATCAGTATAGTGCCGCCTTACTTCGCCTGGGTGTAGCCAAAGGGGAACGTGTGGTGATCCTGCCGCATCTCGCTTCCGCCGAGTGGATCTTTCTGGATCTGGCGATCCAGCAAGTGGGTGCTATTGTGGTCCCGGTTCATTTTACCAGTCAGCCCGAACAATTGTACCACATCCTCCGGCATACTGAAGCCCGCTATTGTTTTATGGCCCATCCCAAACTGGGCGAACGCTTCCTGCCGCTGCCGAAAGAACTGGAAGAGATCGACCTGTATTATCTCCGACAGGCAAACACTCCGGAGGAAGACTGGAATCTATTAGTGGCCTATTCCTCTGAAATGCAGAAAGAGATTAACAGGCGTAAAGAGGAGGTACAGCCGGAAGATCTGGCCGCTATTATTTATACCTCGGGTACTACCGGAATTCCAAAGGGCGTAATGCTCAGTCATCACAATCTGGTGAGTAACGTGCTGTCGGTGCTGCCGCTGGTGCCTTTGGACCGCCGCAAGACCAGCCTGAGTTTCCTGCCCTTCAGCCACATATTTGAACGCACCGCTATTTACGTTACCATCGCTTCCGGATCGAGCCTGCATCTGGTGGTCAAAAGGGAACATCTGGAACGCGCTCTGCGGGAAGTCCGGCCACATTTTTTTACAGCGGTGCCACGCATCATTGAAAAAATGTACGAAAGGCTCTTATCCATCCGTGAAGAAGGGCGCCTGCTACAACGCAAGGTGCTCGACTGGGCGTTGCGCATCGGTCAGCGCTACCGGGAACGACCCGGTAAACGTTTTTTGTACTGGTTACAGCTGCAACTGGCCCGCCTGCTGGTATTCAATCGACTGAAATATCGGCTGGGTGGCCGGGTGGAGGGCATCATTGTCGGAGCAGCTCATTTACAACCTCAGTTGGGCCGCTTGCTGGGCGCCATGGGTGTACGCATACGTGAAGGCTACGGCATGACGGAAACTTCACCGGTGATCAGTCTTAACCAGTTTCGTCCCGGCATGTACAGCTACGGTACAGTGGGTGTACCGGTACCGGGCGTGGAGATCCGCATTGCCGACGCAGATGAGAATGGAGAAGGTGAGATACTGGTACGAGGTCCGAACGTCACGCGGGGCTACTACCGGGATGAGGATGCGACCAGGGAAGCCTTCACCGAAGACGGTTGGCTGAAGACCGGAGATGTAGGTAAATTCGTCAAAAAACGTTTCCTGCAGATCACGGACAGGAAGAAGGATATCTTCAAGACCTCCGCCGGAAAATATATCGCACCACAGGTACTGGAGAATCATTTCAAGCAGTCCCCTTTCATCGAACAAATTATGGTGGTGGGTTTTCAACGCCCGTTTGTAACGGCTATCATCAAGCCTAATTTCGAGTTGCTGGAACAATGGTGCCGGGTACATCAGATCCACTGGACCAGTCCGCAATACATGGTACTCAATGTAAAGGTCCGGGAGAAGATGAAAGAGGAGGTAGATCTGCTAAATACCGATCTGCCTAATTTTCAACGTATCCGATCCTTTCATCTGACCGAGCGGGAGTGGACGATAGAATCTGGCTTATTGACTTACACCCTAAAGCTGATCCGTCCGCAGATATTGGCTGCGTATGAGCGGGAGGTGGAGGAGTTGTATCGGTAGACTATTGGATGATGGGATTTTGGGATACAGGGACCTTTAGAAATTGAGATAAGGGAAATTCAAATCGATGTTTTGAAGCGATCAGCGAATTAGCGTGACCGAACCTTTCTTATTCCTCACCTGACCGTCTTCCATCAGCAGATCAATGGAATAGATGTATACGCCATCGGGAGCAACGCCCAGCCGGGTCTTTCCATTCCAACCCAGGTCGGGAGCGTCGGGAGCCAAATCCGAACCTTCGTACATCAATTGCCCCCAGCGATTAAAAATACGCATGGACTGGATCGTGAGCAGGTCCTCGTTACCGAAAATGGAAAAAGTATCGTTTACGCCGTCATCATTGGGGGAAAAGGCGGAAGGGATATAGACGTGATAGTATTCAAGATCGATATGCACGGTACTATCACAACCGATATTCGTGGTCAGATAGGCCAGATGCTCGCCGGCTATGGCAAAATTATAGGCCCCTACTCTTAAGGTCTCCCCTTCGAACAGTTTCACCGCAATACTATCCACCTTATCATCCGTTACGCGGAGGCTCAACTGGATGACACTGTCACAATGCTCCACCGATTTCAGGGTTTCGGTATACACGCCCGTTTCCCAAAGGGTCTGGCTATGAAACTGATAATATTCATTGTGGCAGATCACCGCCTCCTGCTCTTCGTAAAAAGCAGGCCTTTCGAAAAAATAATCGTTGGTCAATTTACAGCCCTGAGGGCTGGTGATCCGCACCTGATAGTTTCCTGTGGGACCCACCGGTCGCAGCCGGGCGGAGGTAGCTCCCGGAATGGCTACTCCGTTGCGATACCATTGGTACTGCAGCGTGTCATAAGCCGGGATCGTCATGGAGAATGTATCCACACAGGGATTGCCGTGTTCGGTGATCTGAAATTCAAAGGCTTTCTGATCGGCCAATAATAAATTGTCGAAGAAATAATAAATGTCTTCATCTCCGCTCAGTTCCCGGCAGGTAGGGCCGACGGCAATGGCGTAAATATCTTCCCGGGGGGTGATCGTCACTTCGCGTTGTACCCAATTCATATTACCGCTGGCTCCGACGGACGCCAGGAGCTTCCAGTTGGGATCATTCGAAGGGCAACCGAATTCCCGGTTCCCTACGCCGAAGGGCAGGTTGGAGCAATCCGTCGTGCCGAAGAAGGTCACCTCGGTTGGCGGCGAGTTCTTGGACTGGGAGAACCCGATATAAAAGCGAAAGAGATAAGTGTTGTTGGCCCGCAGCGGCGACAACAGGCAGGCGCCGGCGTATTCCTTAAAATTGGGCTCCTTGACATCAGTAAACTCATTGGTAGCAAAACGTCCGTTGCGGAAACCAACACAACCCTCACCATCCGGAAACGGAAAAGGCGTCGGGATGTAGTCCCAGCCGGTCCAGCCGCACATATGCAGATAATCAGTGGTGGCTTCCGAAGCCTGTATCCAGGTATCGGCACAGCTCAACTGGCTGTGGTTGCGCGGACAACAACTACGCTCTTCAAAAGAGGGATTGGGAATAAGGGAAATGGGTTCTACACTGGCGCAGGCACAATCTGGATCGTTGAGATCGATCAGACCGTCGGCATCATCGTCAAGGCCATTATCGCAGATCTCTCCCGGAGGATGGGAGGCGTCGGCTATCCACCATACAGCGGAAAGCCCGCCGGCAATGAGCAGGCCGAGCCAGAGATTAATAATGCCCCAATTCATGATCGGTTGTTTAGACGGTGCACGGTAAACGGTATCCGGCTCACGGTCGCCTCTCAACTCATAGCTACGACATTCGCGCAAACACCCTTTAATGAACTGTCCTGTAATTTGTCTCTAGCAAGATAGCAATTTTACTCAAAATACTCATATGCATCCACCACATCCAAATACACCCCATCAAAACCCGCATCCACGATCTTTTTAACGTAGGAGTCTTTATTGCCGATCAGAATATCCTTCCAGTCCTGTTCCCAATAGCGGATCTTGAAATTGCCGTCCCAATCGGTGTTTTCGGCTTCCATCCAGTAGGGCGGGTTTTGGTTCCAGCCGGCTTGCCAGTAGTAGCGGTAGGATTCGGCTTCACCAATACTGAGGTATGCGATGAGCAGGCGGGAGCTGCCGTCCGGTTTTAGGCGAAGTTGGCTGACTTCTTTGGTAGTCAGTGGTGCCTGGGGATCGTCGAAATACAGGTCGATCAGTAAAATGTCGTAGGGCGTGGCGGCCAGGGCTTGGATATACGCTTCCCGGGAAGAAAACTTTTCCGGATTGATAAGGTAGAGAAAATTCTCGGCCTGCGACAAACGGGTGATGACCTTACCGCTGGCGGTAGGCCAAAAAGCCGAATCAGGAATGACCGACAGCTCGCGGTCCGGGGCGACGAAAGAGAGAAAGCCACGATTGTAGCACTCGTCGGTCGCTTCCGCCCGTTGCTCCGTATCGCTGGTATAATCCGTGATCAGGACGATCTTGCCGCTCTGTTGCAGGAGGTTGAGGTAGGGCAGCATGTAGGAGGTTTCCTTATTGGGCGTGGGCTGATTATCATGGTTATCATAGCCGTAAAAAAGTTCTTCCCGGCCGATACCGTCAATGGCGTTGATGTAGCCGGTCGCGAGGGTGCCTTCCGGTTCGCCGTCGATGGTGATGATGTCTTCTCCGTTCTGTGGAATGACCAGGAAATCATCGTCCAGGAAATGACCGTAGGCGCTGATGGACTGCACCAGTTGCCGCATTTCCTGCCGGAAGTCGATATCGCCGGGAATGGGCGTATCGGTACTTTTTTCGCAGGCCGTTACGAGAAATACCAGGCTTGCCAGGGCTAAGACCAGATGTTTGTTCATGGTGGATTGGGGATTGAAGCGTGTGTTTTTGGTTTTTGGGTGTTGAGGTGTTGCGGGGCGTTTACGTGCTCGGGTGTTTATGTGTTGAGGTGTTGCGGGGCGCCATAAAGTTTTAATGAACAGCCGCGCCAGAAAGTTTTGAAAGATTCCGTTCTTTGACATATCATCAGATTAATAGTCTATATGGGACAAGCCAAGGAAGC
>JAGQXH010000188.1 GCA_020436695.1 Lewinella sp.
CCTCATTGCCGGTGCCCGGGAACACCAACTGAAACTGGTGCTGCTTTGGTTCGGTTCCTATAAGAACGGCCGCTCCCAGTACGCACCACCCTGGGTGTTGGATCATCCGGAAAAGTATCCGCGCATGCGCAATGTGGGCGGAGAAGAGATCTACGTCCTGTCGGCGGTTTCCCGGGCTAATCTGGAAGCCGATAAAAATGCCTTCACCCAACTGATGGAACATATCCGGCAGACGGATGCTGCCGCGCAGACGGTGATCATGGTGCAGGTGGAGAACGAGCCCGGATCGATGTGGACCAACCGGGACTATTCCGCACCGGCCAATCGCTTGTTCGAAGCGGCCGTACCAAAGGAATTGATCCAAAAACTGGATAAAAAAGCCGGTACCTGGCCCGAAGTATTCGGCGTGGATGCCCCGGAAGCTTTCAATGCCTACCATATCGCCCGCTACATCGATGAGATCGCCGAAGCGGGCCGGAAGGTCTACAACCTACCAATGTATACCAATGTGTGGATACGCGAGAATGCCTTCCAGCGCCCGGGAGAATATCCCAGCGGCGGTCCGACCACCAATATGATCCCGGTGTGGAAAGCTGCCGCTCCGCATCTCGATCTGCTGGCCCTTGACGTTTATCACGGCAATCCTAATATTTTCAACGAGCTGTGTGATGCATATGATCGGCCGGATAATCCGCTATTCGTACCGGAAATGGGTAATGGAGATAATTTTGCCCGCTTTCAATTCTACGCCATCGGCAATTACCGGGCGATCGGTGTGGCGCCTTACGGTATCGACCCCTTTCATGTCGATCCGAACGACAAGCGGGATAAAGAACAACTGGATGGACGCTTCGACGGTATTGCCCGCAATTATCATCTACTGTCCAAAGCTATTCATCCCATTACGGAGTTGCAGGGTACCGGTAAACTGGTGGCTATCGGGGAAGAAGAAGAGATGTCGGAGCAGTTGGTCCGTTTTGAGCATTATGATGTGCTCTTTAATTTCGGTTTTCCGACCTATAAGGATCGCTCCCGGCGCACCGGCCGGGCCTTGATCGCGCAAACTGCGCCGGATGAGTTCCTGTTGATCGGGTTTGATGCCAAATTCCGTTTCCGGCCCACCTACGGTTCCGGATATAATGCGGCGGAGTACGTACTGGTGGAGCAGGGGCATTACGAAGGGGAAAAATGGGTGAGGGAAAGGATCTGGAATGGAGATGCACTGTACCACTCCACTTTGCCGGAGGATGGGGCGATACTGAAAATACGACTGCACCGGGTGGCGGCTCCTGATGATATTCAGATTAAGGCCAATTTTGATAAGGGATGATCTTTATTACTGTAAAACTCAACACCATGCGTCATATTCTATACTTTTCCCTCTTGCTTACTTTCCTGTATTCCTGTAAAAACGCTTCAACTATGGAAGAAACCACGAATGCATCACCGACCAAGGGATACATTTCATTTCAGGATGATGTCGATTTCCTCAAACAGTATACGGATGTGGAGGTGCTTACTGCGCTCTTGGGCAATGGCATGGTGGCGGTATCCGGTAATTTGCAGGGCCGGGTAATGACCAGTACTTCCAATGGTGAGCAGGGGCGTAGCTATGGCTGGATCAATCGCGCACTGTTCGAATCCCGTGACACACTGGATCACATGAATCCCTTTGGCGGTGAAGAGCGCATCTGGCTGGGACCGGAAGGTGGGCAATATTCCATCTTTTTCCCGCAAGGAGCTGAATTTGTTTTCGAAGACTGGCAAACGCCGCCGCTGATCGACACCGAGCCTTATGATCTGGTGCAAAAGACAGCACAAAAGGCCGTGTACACTAAAAGCGGTAGCCTGACGAATTACTCGGGCTTCACCTTTGAATTTAATATTAAGCGCAGCATTGAAATATTGACTACACCAAAGATCTTTCAGACCCTGGGCATCGCGGAGAAAGAAGGGATTAACAGTGTCGGCTATCGCACCACCAATGAACTGACGAATACCGGCGAAGCGGACTGGCAAAAAGAGACCGGTCTGCTCTCTATCTGGCTCCTGGGTATGTTTACACCTACGGAAGCCACTATGGTGGTGATCCCCTTTGAAGCAGATGCGGAAGGCCCGATAGTGAACGACACCTATTTTGGGAAGGTACCGGCCGAGCGCCTGAAAACCGGAGAGAACGTACTGTTTTTCAGCGGTGACGGCAAATACCGCAGTAAGATCGGATTACCTCCGGGCCGGGCTAAAAATATACTCGGCGCTTATGATCCCCTGAGCAAGACCCTGACTATAGTAAAATTCAGTAAACCCAAAGGCGTAAACGACTATGTGAACTCCCTTTGGGAAATGCAGGATGATCCCTACGGCGGGGATGTGGTCAACTCCTATAACGACGGACCGGTAGAGCCGGGCGGGGAGGCCATGGGGCCGTTCTATGAACTGGAAACCTCTTCACCGGCTCTGGCCCTGAAGGCAGGCGAAAGTGGTACGCATACGCAACAGACCTATCATTTTTCGGGAAATGAGGGGATGCTGAACGAGATCGCAGAACTATTGCTTGGGGTTTCGCTATCGGATATTGAATGGGCTTTTGAATGATTCGATTGAAATTCTTATTTATTGCCTTTCGTATACCAGATGGGAAACCGATTTGCCCCGAGGTGAATGCACCGAACGATCAATGATCAAGTGCCGGCCTTTCCTTTCCAATCGCCAGGTATCTTCTCCGGTTACTTCAGTGGGATTGTTGCCAAAATGAAAGGTTACTTTGGATCTGATGATCAGTTGATCTTTTTTCGGCGACCAGCCCGCATTTCGGGTTTGGGGTGAATTAAAGACCATCCGGATCATATCCGAGCCATTTCCTGTGATCAACTCTTTACTTACGGCATCATCATCCCATTCCGACTGCGTATAGCTCATCACGGCCAGGTCTTCTTCGATCTGAATGATGTTCATTTTGTAGGCTGCTCCGCCACCAAAGCTATTTTGGATCTCACTTTCCTGCTCGTTCAAGACCCATAGGCCGCTAAAATCGGCAGGTAGTTTAGGATTGATAGCCGGCAAGCCGGCAATGTTGCGTAAGGGCTCAAGCAGGTCCGCATAGGCATTGTCTTCCAGAAACAGCATTCGTGGTGATTGCAAATAACTTTTGTATTGTGCTTTCGGCGTCAGCCGGGTCATACCGGACCAGATTACATAGAGCGTCCAGCCTGGTTGGTTTTCCAGAATATCCAGTCCTGGAGGTACACCTACTTCTCCCAGTGCCAGTGGTTTGCCCTTCGCCAGTGCTTTAAGATCATCATAGTAATTTTGCTTGAAATCGCTGCCGTAAACATCGAGAGAAACCACATCCAGGTATTCCTCTCCCGGATAGAAATTTTTGAACTCCCGTCCCGGCTGGGTAGGTCGATCTACACTCCACATCCAGATCAGATTATTCAGTTTATGGTGTTTTACCAGGCGGTCAAAGATCTGCCGGTAGAGCCGGGCCGTGGTGTATTCCCCTTCATAACGGCCGCCCCACCAGAACCAATCGCCGTTCATTTCGTGATAAGGACGCCACAACACCGGGACCTGTGCATCCTGTAATTGCCGAAGAAAGCCGGCGATCTCATCCACCTGCGCCATCCATTTTTTGTGCAAAGCTGTACCGGGGGTCAGGATATCCCGGAATTGTTGATCCAACAGTTTTCCCTGTACGCTGGCCAGTGCGTCTGGGGCTGCGCCGGGTAACGGCTGAAAAGTGACCGGCTCGTCGGCAGTGGGGGGGACGGCGTGCCAGCAGAGGGTAATGATCGCGCCAAGCCTATGCTGCCGGATCGCTTCTTCCACAATAGCTGGCCGGGCCAGGTAGGAATCCTTATCGCCATCTTTAGCAAAACCGAGATCCTGGCTCCAGACGATTGGGGTTTTGCCGATGTAGTCGGCGGCAAACTGAGAGTTACGGTCACGTGAGATCGGAAAGTTATGTTGACCGGTCAGTGTATATTGATCACTTATGTTGTAGAGGAGTTCGAGCAAAGCCCGGGCTTCGGGTGAGGCATTCGGGGTGACCGGTTCGTGGATTTGACCGATCAGGGTACAAGATAAGAACAGCAGGGGCAGTGCCTGCCAGAGTTTGGTTTTCGTTTGCATTGATGTAGATACTTTGTTGAAAGATAGGAAAAAATGATTAGTTACCTTTGTATTATGCCTGCAAAGTATCTTTGGTTCATCGCGTTGTTGCCACCGGAGCCGATCCGGGAAGAAGTAACCGCTTTTAAAGAATACGCCGCTGAACATTTCGGCAGCCGCCGTGCGTTGCGCTCCCCTGCCCATATCACCTTATTTCCGCCCTTCCAGATGGAAAGATCCCAATTGCCGGCCCTGGAATCGGAGCTCGAAACATTCAGTCGGCAACAATTGTCTTTCCCCCTGGAACTGGACGGCTTCAGTAGCTTCCCTCCCAGAGTGATCTTTGTAGATGCCCGCCCCAGTGAGGCATTGAACCGGCTTCAGAAAGCCCTGCAGGATCATCTCAAAGATCGTCTGGGAATGGCCTATCCCGGCGCTCACGGTTTTCATCCGCACATGACCGTCGCTTTTAAGGATCTGCGAAAGTCGATGTACCGGCCGGCCTGGGCGTATTTTCAGAAAGTAGCGTATCAACGTGAATTTTCGGTAGACGCCATCACCCTGCTTTGGCATGATGGACAATACTGGCAGGTTTCGCGATCTTTCCCGCTATTGGCCTAGAGCCAGTATTATTGTTTCGTAGCTACCCCTTCGCAGCTTTCTGTTAAGTTCTGGGAAGGAATGCTGTTGGTATAGCTAAAGGTTAGCTTATTCCCATTCAAGGTGCCACTGCCGATAATAATATTAGTACCGTCATCATAGCTGATGGTCAGTTGATCTCCATCTACGATCCCTTTCACGTTTAATCCAAAATCGCCCAGGTTCCAAATGTTTACTTCCGAAACATCATCGGATGTAGCTGCACTGATCGTCATTACCCAGCCGAAAGTTCCCGGTGATCCATCGATCAGAATGCAGTCCTCCGCAACGTCATAAGTCCCGATAAACGGATCACGTTCGTAGGCGCAACTGCCGTCATCAATAGTTGCCTGCGGATTGAAATTGACAGAATTTGGGTCGGTACAGCCTTTGTACTGACAGCTACCATCGTCAATGGTGGCCTGCGGATCATAATTTTCGGATTGTGGGTCGGTACAGCCTTTGTACTGACAGCTGCCATCGTCAATAGTGGCCTGGGGGTTATAACTTTCGGATTGTGGGTCGGTACAGCCGCTGTATTGACAACTACCATCATCCATGGTAGCTTCGGGGTTGTAATTCACGGAGGCCGGATCCATGCAGCCGCCAATTTCTTTTTCACAGGATGAAGTGAAAATAGCGATGGTCACCAGCAGCATAGTTAATAGGGTGAAAGGAGTGGGTCTCATTGTAATTTATTTTGTTATGGTTAGCAATTAGACCTTCAATTTATTACCGATAGGAAGGAAAACCACCTGCAAAGCAGCAACAGGGAGTTATGGAAGGGTAATGAACAGATAATCTGTGATAAGTGGTAGGAGCATCAAATTTTGAAAGTGGCCCCGTCAGTGAGCCCATAGGGCGAACGTCCGTCAGCCCCGACACGTAGTGTACGGGGCGGCCGTCAACGATCCTGACGGCAACGTCAGGCAGTGTCCGTATCTAATACCCTGCCTCTTTCCGGCGCTCCTGCACCAGTTTTTTCCATCCCACCTGTACATCGATCTTCGGCTGGGTCATATAGTAGATCAGGCCCGGATCGCGGGCGTAGGGATTCTCGATGCTGTCGATCAGTTCGATATGTTCAAAATAGCGGGAAGAAGTTTGTGGATTATCATCGATCTGGATGATCCGGTCAAATTTCACATCCTCCGGTGCCCACATAATGAAGCTGGAGTTGAGACTATAGGTTTCGGGAAGATCGTAGCGCTTTCGATAAAAATTCATCACGCCGGCCTGTCCGTAATGCCCGGCCACGATCATACATTTCGCTTGCTCTTCCTGCGAAAGACTGTGATACAAATGGGCCACCTTCTCAGGGATCTCTTCCCAGCCCTGCATGTCGGAATAATCCTGGGTAAGATCCCGGATCTTACCGTCTTCCCAGCGCAGTGGCTCCTCCAGACCGTAGCGGTTTTTCATCCCTACCAGATATTCCTGCATTTTATCTATCGGGAATACCGGTAGTACGTACGGTAGGATGGGTAGGTTGAGCAGTAGGAGGACTGGTACCAGCAAAGCTGAGCGCGAACCCAGCCAGTGCTCCCAGGCTACACCGCCGGCGGCAAACAGCATGCTGTAAGCTCCAATGGTATAATAGTCTTTCCCACTGAGTAGCAGCAGGATCAGGATAACGGACAGAAAAGTCCAGGCCAGTAGCCGGTATTCCTTCAGCTTTTCGGAGCGCAATAAAAAGACAAGTCCGGCTATCCAGACAATGGTGCCTGCAAAATGGAAAAGCAGTTGCGGTACCAGGAAATCGGCCGCCGACATATGCACCAGTTGGGTCGCGGCCAGTTCCTCCATGTGCCGCACCACCGGAAAATGGTAGGTGTACTGCCAGATCAGATTGGGAAGAGCGATCACCAAAGCGATGCCCATACTGATCCAGGGATAGCGGGTGAGGAAGACCTTACGGTGTGGGGTAAGCAAAAAGCCGGCCAGTAGTCCGGTGAAAAAGAAGAGTATGGAATATTTGACGAGAAATCCCAGTCCGGCCACCATGCCCAGCCAGTACCAGTAGCGATGATCCCCGGTACGAATCAGGCGTACAACGGTATAAGCGGAAAGGAGCCAGAAGAACTGATTAAAACTTACGGGTTGGAACAAACTGTTGCTGCCAAGAAAGGCAGGCGATACCAAAAAAGCGACCCCGGCCAGTAGTTGTGCCCATTTGCGGCCACCCAGATCCCGGGCAATAAGACCGATCAGGATGATGGAAACAGCTCCGATCAAGGCCGGGAAAAAACGGACGGCAAAAACACTATCCCCCATCAAAAGGCGAGCGGTTTTGCCGACCAGCGCGATCATCGGCGGTACTTCCATGTATCCCCAGTGCAAATGTTCTCCCTGGTTTAGGTACAAATAGGCATCCCGGTGTAATCCGTAGTTGGTATTGGTGGCAAAATGTACGATAAGTTTGATGACGGCCAGCCCCATAATGAAAGGCCAGTGAACGGGTGGGAGGGAAGTAGGTTTACCTTGCATAGAAAATATGCGATTTTTTGGTCGGATTAAGGGACAAAAGGTCGGTAATAGTGTTGTGCTTACACGAAAACCTTTGATTTAATGATCCAACTCTTTGACAAAATAGGTGTCGCAACTGGAGTGGCCTGTATCTCCCATTTTACCGCAGAGGGCTTTGAAACCCATCTTATTGTACAAAAGATTCGCGGTTTCCATGCGTTCGACGGTTTCCAGGTAGCATTTCTTATAACCGAGTTCACGGGCGGTATCCAGGCAGAGCTGTACCATTTTTCTTCCCCAGCCCTGTCCACGCGAGGCCGGCAGAAAGTACATCTTCCGCAGTTCACAGACGTCGTCTTCACCGTTTTCCAGCGGGCCGATGCCGCCGCCGCCCTGCACAAGGCCGTCAGTTTCCAAAACAAAATAACGGGAGTTGGCCGGATTACTATAGGCTGCCGACATTTGGTTTACTTCCGGATCGTTAATGGAATAGCCGGGGCCAACGGTTTTGAATTCTGTCATCACTTCCCGGATGATGGCTCCAATGACGGCATCGTCTTCCGGACGTATCGGGCGAATGAAACTATTGGCTGTCATAGCTGGTGGTGTGATTTTTGAGTGAGGTTCAAAGTTAGAGGAAAATAGAATTAGATGTTTAACCCGGTAACAAATACGCAACAGAAGATGGTTCAAGTCGTAAAAAAATAGGAAATTACCGATTATTACTTAACTACCCCAAGTTGCTGGTCGTAAGTCATCAGTCATGGCGGGAGCTGCTTAAGTGTTATGCTAAAAGGCAAGATGAACGAAGGGGAGGCCCCTTACTTACTGCAATCTTGGCCAATTTCTTGTATTTCACCACTAACTTGATTGACTTACGACTTACGACTGGATAACTTTAGACTTGTATTAACTAACCTATAAAATTATCCCAGTATGGAAAGCCAGATCATTGATGATTCTTTTGAAAGTACCCTTTCTGATCAGATGCGCCTTTACATCAAAGAGATTGCCAGTTGGAGTTTTTTTCTCTCCATTGTCGGTTTTGTATTTATCGGCTTCATGGTATTGTTCGGCCTGTTTGCAGGGGTGATCCTCAGCAGTATTATGGGCAATGAGATGATGGGAATGATGGGCATGATGGGACCGGGCCTGATGTCAGGTCTGTATCTGGTCCTGGCCCTGGTCTACTTTTTCCCGGTATTCTACCTTTTCCGATTTTCCAGTAAGGCCAAAACAGCTTTGAGAACCGGCGACGATACTGAACTGACCGTGGCGTTTGAAAACCTGAAATCCCATTACAAATTCATGGGGATTCTGACCATCGTGATCATTTCGCTCTACTTTCTGATCTTCCTGTTCGGTATCGTTGGCGGAATGATGATGTGACCCATCTGCAGGTGTTCAAAGTTTCATCTGTTTTTCAGAACTAAAAGCTGATGCCATTGTTTGAATGAGTGTAAAACGCAAGACCGATGAGTGAGCACACAATCAATAAGGAGATCATGTCTCAGATGCTGACCAATGAAGGGGTTAGTGTGCTGGAAGAATCTGGTCGTCAGCCGGTCATGCTCATTTTTCTCAGGCACTTTGGTTGTATGTTCTGCCGGGAAGCTTTAAGTGACATCGCCAAAAAGCGTTCTACAATCGAAGAAATGGGTACCAAGATCATCTTCGTACACTTATCGGACGATGAAACCGCAGAACGCTTTTTCAAGAAATATAAATTGTTGCCGGTGACCTACATCGGTGATCCGGAATGCCGGTTTTACGCCGCCTTCGGTCTCACCAAAGGCAATTTCACACAGCTTTTCGGTCTTCGGGCCTGGATGCGCGGCTTTCAGACTGTGGTGGTAAAACAACACGGTATGGCCCCACCGATCGGCGATGGTTTTCAGATGCCGGGGGTATTCGTCATCCAGGATGGCGATATTCAGGAGGCTTTTGTTCACAAATTCTCCTCCGACCGGCCCGATTATGAAAAGCTGGTACGCAACTGTTGTGCATTACCTTAAGCTAAGTACTTGGTACCTGGTTTTCGGTGCTCTGCCACCCGGAACGAAGTACCTTGCATCGAATACCGAATTAATATGTTAGGATGGCGCTATTCCGAATTCGTCCCGAGTGGCGAGGGCGGATCGGTTTTTGATAAATTATTAAAGTTGTTTCAGGAATTGCTGGTGTATACCTCCGGCGATGTGAGCGAAGCTTTGTCCTGGCTGACCGAATTGGATAAGGAGTACAATCTGACCAATGAAGAGTATGGGATGGCGGATTTCATCCAGGACCTGATCGACCAGGGATACATCCAACAACGGGATGCCCGCGATCCGAATTTCGTACCATCAGCCAAAATGGAGATCGCCCTGCGCAAAAAAGCGCTGGAAGATATTTTCGGGGACATCAAGAAAACCCGTCCGGGGAATCACAATACCAAACACGGTGGCAAAGGCGACGAATTCACTTCAGATCTTCGTCCTTACGAATTCGGTGATCCGCTCGATAATCTGGCGATCTCCGAAACCCTCCGCAATGCCCAGATCAACCACGGCATCGATAATTTTGAATTGAGCCAGGACGACCTCGAGGTATACGAGACCTACTATCAGAGTCAGACCAGTACGGTATTGATGATCGATATTTCTCACTCGATGATCCTCTACGGAGAAGACCGGATCACGCCGGCCAAGAAAGTGGCCATGGCGCTTTCGGAGTTTATCACTACCCGCTATCCGAAAGATACGCTCGATATTCTGGTATTTGGGAACGATGCCTGGACCATCGATATTAAAGATCTGCCGTACCTGCAGGTCGGCCCATATCACACCAATACTGTGGCCGGTCTCGAACTGGCCATGGACCTGCTCCGGCGCCGGAAAAATCCGAACAAGCAGATCTTTATGATCACGGACGGAAAACCGACCTGTATCAAAAAAGGAAAACGCTACTACAAGAACAGCTTCGGACTGGACCGCAAGATCCTCAACCGGACTCTGGCGCTGGCCGGACGCTGCCGCAAACTACAGATCCCGATCACCACCTTTATGATCGCCCGCGATCCTTACCTCGTGCAATTTGTCGACCAGTTTACCCGCGCCAATAACGGCAAGGCTTTTTACAGCAGCCTGCAGGGGCTGGGTGAATTTATCTTCCGGGATTATAAGAATAACAAAAGACGATAGACGGCCGGTCCCCGAGCGAAGTTGAGGGGCGGCCGCCTACAGATCCTGATTACCTGGACATGCTGGGTCATACGGTCCCATATGGTTGTGTGTATAGAAAGGCACTCGTACAATACAACCTGTTTGCCCGGCGTTAATCAACTGGAAAACAGTATAAAACAGGATGAAGCTGAAAAATCTATTGTGGTGCGCCGTGTTTATGGCGCTCGGTCAGGCTGTATTCGGACAGCAGACCCATCTTTCCTTATCTACCTCAGACCGGCAACAAATAGATCTGTATGAGGATACCCTGGCGGTGTTAGGGTATGCCGTCGTCAACGATTCGCTGGCCGATAATCGTTTCCTGGCCTGCCGCGAAATGATCGTCCGGCTCAAGCAGGCACTAAAGGCTCCCGGTTCATTTGCTTATCCTTTTGACCGCCTTAAGAGTATCTCCATCCAATATCCGCAGGATAGTTCTTTTCGTATCTTCAGTTGGCAATTGTATGTCGACAAGGATGAATACCGCTATTTTGGTGCCATCCAAATGAAAAGCCAGGAACTTGAACTGATCCCTATGCAGGATCGCTCTTTCCAGATCACGGAAGATCCCGAGAAAGCAGTACTGGATACTGATCACTGGTACGGAGCCTTGTACTACAACATCAAACGATTTGATACACCGGATGGGCCGGATTATCTGCTGTTCGGATTTGACGGATACGAATTTTACTATAAACGCAAAGTGATCGACGTACTGCGGATTCGTAATGGTAAAGCTACTTTCGGTGCACCGGTATTTTACCATCCCGCTACGGCTGAGAGCCCGGAGTCCACCAAAAGTCGCATTGTGCGGGAATACTCCGCTGCCGCTACGGTGCGTGTCAATTACGATCCAACGTACGAAATGATCATGTTCGACCATCTGGTTCCGGGTGGAGGACAGTACGGAGAAGGCATCACTTATTACCCGGATGGCTCGTATGAAGGGTACCGGCTGCAGTCCGGAAAGTGGATCTATGTAGAAAAAGTGTTTAACCAGGTCTCCGCCGAAGCCCCGCGCGATTATCCGGTGCTGAAAGGCGGACGTATTGGTGATAATACCAACATCTTCGGCAATAAAGGTAGAGGCAGAGGTAAGAATTGAGGTAGGTGATTATGAGTCATCTCATAGTATTAATCAGAACTGTAAGTAATTAAAAATCATTCTGCTATCTTTTTGACATCGTTGCCAGTTGCCGGTTGATCAGTTGACAAACCGGCAACTGCTAACCGAACAACATGTTGAATATCAACGTTAATCAGGTATTTTCCCCGGAGCCTTACTCTTATTCTGAAAATTCGGATGGCTCCTTTTGCTACTCCATGCCATCCATGCAAACCAACCATCCCAGCTTTTTTCCAATTATCCCACCTATTTGTAGCCGTAATTGCTAATTTCGCCCTCGATTTCGAAATATTGCTATGGCAAAGAAGAAAAAAAAGGCGAAGGGTTCTCCGACATTTAAGGAGCAGGTAGCGGCAGCATCTCAATCCTCGGCGAAAAAGGACATCAACCAACTCGATACACCC
>JAGQXH010000189.1 GCA_020436695.1 Lewinella sp.
CCTTGTAAAAATACATGATATTTTATACCTCCGCCTGAAGGTAAATCCAAATACGCTGCCGGATAATCCCTCAGAGGGCGTTCATTATGAGTATATTAATGTTCCCGTTTTCAATGACCTTACTGATCTGGCAAAGATCAGCCACTTTGATCTCATTTATTACATTGCTAAAATTGAAGAACTTATTCCTCTTGAGACATTGGCGCTAGATCATATTAGGCAGGATCTTACCAGTGCAGTCCTGGATTTTTTTTCCGGGCACTCTTACCGAAGCAGTATTTCAAATGCTACAACGTGCGCGGAGTTTGTTTGGCTTAATTTGAAAGCTTATTTACAAAAAGATGTTGGAGCAATTGAATTTGCTAAATTAGTCGGTTTTGACTGGGGAAAGGTAAGAGACAGTATTGGAGGAATTGCCCATTTCTTTAAAAAGTTCTCAGAAGCAGGAAAGTACCATGAAAATTTTAGCCCCTTGATCTCGGTTTATTGAGTGTTATACGGAATTATCGTAACCTGGCCGCGCACTCCGGAAAAAATGCCCACCATTTTCAAAGAGATGAGGCCAGAGTAGTTATTAATCTATGTATTGAAATGCTACGTTTGGTTAGATCAAGCCCAGGACTCTGGAAATTTATTAACCAAAAAGATATATGATAGTGACAAGGTTTTAATGCTTGAATATGATAAGAACTTTGATAAGCATAGTTGGAGATCAACCTGCTCCAAACATATTTTTGATACGGGATCAATATTTTCGAACAATAGATCGCCACCTGTTTATTACTACCGATCTGATGATCAAGCGATTGCGTTTGAATCATCTGATAGAGGCGACGGGGATTTCACCGGATAAGTACAGTTCTGTGGTTGTGCCGGCTGACAACCTGTTAGGATTACGTAAAAAACTTGATCAGCTTAATTTGCAGAATGATCAAAGTCTATATCTTGTAAATCTCTCCTGTGGCAGCAAGATGATGTCTGTTGGTATTTATAATTACTTCACACAACCGGGTTTAAGAGATCAGAGTCAGATATTTTATTTGCCAATTTATGAAAACCACTTTCTTCAGATCTTTCCAGAACCGCAGCAGCGTTTTCCTCTTTCCCATCGCATTGGTGTCATGGAATACCTTAAGAGCTATGGTATAAGTGTCAGGTCCGCAAGTTTCGGACAGACGCTTATGCCTTTGGGTTTCCATCAAAGGATTGTTGATCTGTATTTATCATCGAAACGCCCACCAACTATCTTACAAAAAAAATTTTGGACGAGTACCAACAATTTAAGGATCGCTAATAACAGCAACAAGAAAGATTACCTTATTGTGGAGCAGATACCACAGTTGGGAGAACTTTTGTCGGAACTCAATTTTAAGCCTGAAACTAAAGGAATCTTGCAGACAGAGGAGATCCATTTTTGGATGGGCGGTTGGTTAGAGGAATACCTCTATCATCTGGTTAAAGAAACGCTGGGTTTATCTTCACTGGACATTGGTAGAAACATTGTTATCGATTGGCTGGGACCGGAGAATGAGTACGGAAATAATGAATTTGACCTGATCTTTATTTATCGCAATACCTTGTATATCATTGAATGCAAGGCCGGACTTGGTAAAAAAGAGCAGGTAAAGACTCATTTTAATATTGCTGTACACCGATTGGCGGCCCTACGTAAGGAATTGGGATTAAGGGTGAGGACTCTTTTTCTTACGCTTTCCACCCGCCTAAGGAATGAAAGCGGCGATATCCTGGAACCTTATTTTTCCAGAGTCATGCTACTAGACATCCCCTTTTTTGATCGAAACGATATCCCTGATAATCTGGTCAGATTTCTCAAGGAACTTTAAGATCAGGAGGCAAGCCTTTTTAAGCTTAGTTCTTTAGCTTGCTTCGAAAGTCGCATAAAGATATTTCTAACCGAACCGGGAGCAAGATCGAGGTATTCCGCAATTTCCTTGTGCGGCCAGTCTTTTGCCCGGAGAATAAGAATGAGTCTTTCCTTGGTACTGAGCTGTAAATACCAGGATTTCAAATGATAGGGCTGAAGAATTTCTGCGGGTTCCATAACAGAGACAAGTATTGGATCCCAAGCCTCATCAATAAGATCAGACAGGTCTTCGGGCGGATAGGAAATTTCCCTGGCTTTTTTCTTGCGGGCATTGAGAAACATGTTCTTAATAATGCCTAGTGCAAAGGCATTTAGATTTTGGTGTTCATACCGGCCGGTTTGTATCTTCTCCTGCAATTTGATGAAGGCATCTGAAAAGAGATCTTCCAACAGATCTAGCCGATCCCGCCCGAAAATGGCGCAGATGTAAGCGTAGGCCTGATCACGCAGATCGTGATAATAATACGTAATGATTCTGGGATCATTATCTTTTAATCCCTGCAGGATCACCTCCGGGGTGATGCTTTTTGACTTAGCGATCATGTCTTGAAAATTAATACCTGTGCATTTGGGAATCAGAAGTCCAGTTTTTGCTTCTGTTTTGGTTGGTCAGCAGGTATTTTCCCGACATGATCTAATCTACTATGTACCGAAGAGGACCATTTGTCATCCGTAGGAGCAAATTGTTATATTTTTTTCAGAATTGCAATGACAAGGGAGCCAAAGGTTGAAATAGTACTATAGGAAATGTTGATTTAAGTGGATAGAAATTTGTGAGAATAGCAGGTTTATCTTATATTTGGAAATCTCACACCTATTGCTTTCAGGTGTCTTCACTCTTAAGCCATTCTTTCTAGTTTTCTAGATTTTATTATTGAGAATTGTAAAATAAATGATTTCTGGAGTATGTCCAAGCGGTATTTACTCTAGATTGGCGTTTATGGCTCAATTGATGATTGACCAAAAGTTTTGTTGCTCAAAGCTCATAGACAGTCGCGAGTTAAAGTATTCATGCCCAAAACATACAAAATGGCGGGTTTGCAGAAAAGCCTATATGCTTACACTTTGGTATACGACCTAAGCCGCTGGATCAAAGGATTCGATCCCAGTGCTTTACCCGACTGGATATTTGAGGGTAAAGAACAGCTTTCACCATTTCTGGATCAGGCGGAGGCCATACTTTTGAAAGGGAAAAAAGTGTCCTTTAATCCGGAGCAACCTCTGGCACTGGAAAGTATATTTAATCATTTACGGGTAGAAGATCGGTCGAGTGATCAAAATGTAGCATTTCATTCTTTCCGCCCGCTGTCCATTCGTAAGGAAGATATTTTTCCGTCCGAGATGGCTCAGGGTAATTATGACCGTCTTTGTAAGGATTTCATAAATGATTTGCCGTTGCTGCCCGGTGATGCAGCTACCCCCAGGATCTATGGGGAGAGTCTTTATTATTTGCTGAAGAAATATACCTGGTGTATTCCCGTTGGTAAAGAATTGCCGTTTATTCAGTTGTTCGAGTTTCTGAAGATCCGTGCGGCTCTAGCCATTTGCCTTTTGGTGCACGAAGAGGCAACAAAAAAAGATGCTGACCTGCCCTTCCTGCTGTATTGCGTGGATCAATCCGGCATTCAGGATTTCCTTTATAACATCACGTCCAACAAAGCCGCTAAAAGCCTAAAAGGGCGATCTTTCTACCTACAATTGTTGATGGAGAGTATCAAACAGAAGTTTTTTAATCACCCTAATATACCGGCGGGCATGCTTAACGTATTATACGCCAGTGGTGGGAAAATGTATTTTATTTTGCCTAACACACCGGCCGTGAATGAAGTACTGACTGGGATTGAGCGCACATTGATCGAAAAACTCTACAAGACCCACAAAACAGAGATCTATCTGGCCACCGGCCGATTGCCTTTCGGCTGGGATGGGCGTCAATTTTACCTGGAGGACAGGCAGGATCCGAAAACCATCGGCGATCTATGGAAAGAACTGTCGGATGTGACCCGTAAAAACGCAAATCAGCCTTTTCGTTCGGTATTTGAACAGCAATTTAATGATTTTTTCAGGGCTAATCCTGATGATGGATTTGACACCAGCTCCGGTATCAAAAAGGTATGCGCGGTTACCGGAGAGACTATTTCTATTGCCGATGAGAAAGATAGAGATCTGCTTGCGATGCATGATATGGCCTGGCATCCGGCCAATGAGGAAGAAGAAGAGAGCATTTGGGTAACTGCGCCAGTGAAACGGCAAGTAGAATTGGGATACCAGTTGCAATGGTCAGGATACTACAAAGTTTTCTATGAGGATAAGATAATTAGCCGCGGACACCGTAAACGACTGTTTTCTCCACTTGAACTGGATGTATATCATGGAATGGCCGAAGAAAAAAATATAACCGATGAATATGGTCAATACCAGGACTTACCTTCCTTTAATTTTGCTATCGTACAGCGCATAAATGATCCTGATAAGTTTCTACCCGATGATCGTCAGAATATGCCTGCTGGAAAACGATCCGCTTACGGCTTCACCTTTTATGGTGGTAATCGACAAGCATATTTCAAAGATATTTGGGAAAAGGCAAGAAATCCCCGCAAAGCAGTCAAAGATTTCTCCCAACTGGCAGGATTGTTATCCGAAGAAGATAAACATAAAGGCTTCCACCGCCTGGGCGTACTGCGTATGGACGTAGACGGCCTGGGAAACATCTTCACTTCCGGGCTGTCCGATATTTCTTATTTGCCCGCTTACGCTACTTTATCGGCGGAACTGGACCTTTTCTTTAGCGGCTACATAAACACAATTCGTAAAGATATTACAAATGGTGAAGATCACCTCAATATCATATACTCCGGCGGAGATGACGTTTTTGCCGTCGGCCGCTGGGATGTAGCCCTGGCTTTTGCCGAGCGCGTTCGAACGGAATTCCGTGTATTCGTCAACGGCCGCGAAGACATCTCCATCTCGGCCGGACTGGCCCTGGTCGGACCAAAATTTCCCATTGCTAAAGCGGCTCAACTGGCCGGAGAGGCGGAAGATATGGCCAAAGATTTTAAAAAAAGCAACAGTCGGGTACCGAAGAACGCCATTGTCCTCTTCGACATGGCCATAAGTTGGGAAGGTGAATTCGACCAGGTTAAGGAGCTTAAGAACGAAATGGTGGCTTTGATCCGGTCAAAAACTTTGAGCGCCGGTTTCCTGCAGCGCATGCGCGTTTTCCAGATGACCAAAGATCTTCATTTGAAGGATCTGAGTAAAGCAAAGGAAAAGGACTTAAGCTTTCTCTGGACTTCCGCGTATTATATTAGTCGCTATCAGGGGCGCTTTAAGAAGGAGGCTCGGCAGGCACCGATTCAAATTTTCCTGGAAAAAGTGAAACTAGCGTTTTTCACGGCCCTTGAAAATGAGGGCAGGTTCTTTGACCTGATCGCTGTAGCGGCCAGGTGGGCTGAGTTGGAAATACGGGCAACGGAACAGGATAACAATGACTAAATAACTAATAATAATTTCAGATATGGCTTATCAACCCAAAACGCTCAAGCCAGAATGGATAAAAGATCCTAACGGGCTTAACCGGGAATCCATAAAGTGGGCACAGGAATTCGGTGAATTCCTGGCTGAAGCCGACAAGTCAAGCCGTCAAAAAGAGCTATCGACTTCCCAGATCCGGAAATTTTTCGGTCAGGTAAAACGCTTGCAGGCGCAGGGATATGACGAAACGAGCAGAACTGATCTGTTGATGTTGTCCCCTCAACTGGCCTACGCCGTAGGACGAGATAAGAAAAAGGTACGACGGGAACTGGTAGACAGCTCAAAGATCCACTACTTCTACGATGAAGTGCAACGTGCGATGGATGCAGTAGATGCTCCGCATATCAGCGACGAAAAGCAATATTTCAAAAACTTCGTCAATCTCATCGAAGCTATTGTCGCCTACCATCGCTTTGCCGGTGGAGAATAAATTTGGAAAAAGCAAAAAAACAGATCCATGAGTAGATTAAATAAAAAAATATTCATCTCGGCCCGACTGAAACTGATTACCGGAATGCGGATCGGAGATAGTAAGGAAAAAGTGGAGATTGGCGGTGTGGACAGTCCTATTGTTCGTCGAAAGGATAACTATGCTCCCTACATTCCGGGTAGTTCCATTAAGGGCAAAATACGCAGTCTGTTGGAATTAATGGCCGGTGAAAACTTTGACAACAAGTTTAAAAATACCGGTAGCCTGATCTCCCAGCTTTTTGGTGCGGCAGAAAACAAGGATAAAGACAAGAACCTCCCGAGCCGGCAGAGTCGACTGATCGTACGCGATGCCGACCTGACCCCGGAATCAGCCGATATGTTACTCAATTCGGAATATACTGATCTGCCTTACACCGAGATTAAATGGGAAAATGCGATCAACCGGCTGACCGGAACGGCGGAAAATCCACGTCAGTTTGAGCGGGTGCCGGCCGGGGCGGAGTTCAATCTTTACTTTGTGATCAACGTTTTTGAGGGAGAAAGTGATGAGGACTTTAAGGCCCTGTTGCACAAAGGCATCGAAGCCTTGCAGGACGATTACCTGGGTGGTTCCGGTACCCGGGGATACGGGCAGGTTGAGATCGAGATACTGGAAGAAAAAGAAAAAGACCGGGCGCATTACCTCAAGAATACAAGTTTGATCTAATGGCATCACTTACTGCATTCAGACTAAACTTCAGTTCTGCACTGCATCTCGGTTCGGTTCGGGCGGACTATGATACGTCAGAGACCGTCTGGCATTCTGATTCTCTATATGCGGCACTTACGCAGGCCTGGTGCGCGCTTGGACTTGAAGAACGGCTGCCAGAACTATTGGATGAGCAAGGTCAACCGAGGCATATCACTTTATCCAGTTTATACCCTTTTGCTACAAGCACCGCAGGCCGCCTCTATTTTTTTCCCTTTCCGGCCGGTGCGCTGGAGGCAAAATATATGAAGAGTCATAAAAAGGTGAAAAAACTGAAATACATCGATCAGGATTGTTTCCTTCGGTTACAACGGCATGGAAAACTACAAATTACGGAAGATTCCATTTACGGAGAATATCTAACGACTGCTCAAGGTTTCGACCCAAAATTTATTGCCAAGAAAGTATTTCCCCGGGCCAGGATACCGCGTAATCAGGTGACCAGCGAAACCGAGATCTATTACATGGAGCGCATTTTTTTTGCCGAAGGCAGCGGACTGTATTTCCTGGCTTACTGCGAAAACGAAGAGGCGAAGAAAAGATTGGCTGCACTGCTGGAATTCCTGGGGGATGAAGGTATTGGTACCGATCGGCACATCGGTAACGGCTTTTTTACCGTCGAAGAAGCGGAGGATTTTGATTTTTCCCAGTTAATGGTCCCGGATTCCGCCTATCGCACTAATTTGTCGCTATTCTGCCCCGAGGATAAGACACAACTTCAATCCATGCTGGACCATCAGGCCCGCTACAAATTATTGAAACGCGGCGGCTGGATTACCACGCCCGGCTTTCTGACCTACCGGAAGCAGTCGGTCTACATGTTCCGGGAAGGAGGATTATTTCGTTACGAGCGTCCCGTTGGTGGTACTACGATAGATCTGATGCCAAAGGAGTTACCCGATCAGCCGTCTGAGCTTAACCCGGTTTACCGTAGTGGTAAATCTCTTTTCGTACCTCTTCAATCTGCAGAGTAATGGATAAATTACAATATGGCTCATTAAATACGGTAACGGATCTTCAACTGGAAGTGCTATCGCCCGTGCACGTGGGAACAGCCGGCGAAAAATTATTGATCGAGAATATGGATTTTGTTTACCGGGACGGCCAGGTGGTGCTTTTTGATAAAAAACGGATGCTCCAGTTGTTGGCCGGTGCTTATACCGGTAATAACCGGCCGGCCTTAAAGGCGTATCAGCAGTTAATGGCAGCGGGGAAGCTGTGGGAACTGGAAGGATTTCTGGAAGACTGTTCGATCGATCTGGAAGAAATAACAGCCAAAGAACATCCCCTGCGGGTAGCGCCTGCCAATGAGATCCGCCCGTTGATCAGGACCGGTCGCGGTCGACCGATCATTCCCGGTTCATCCATAAAAGGAGCGATTCGCAGTGTGCTTTTTCATCATCTTTTCGAGATGCACGGTGTGGAAGACCGGCGCAAAGCCGACCGGGAATTATTTGGAGATATAGGGAACAACATCATGAGCTATATCCGGCCTTATGATGTAGAGGTAGCGGTTGATCAGGTGGGAATGATCAACATTGATCTGTTTAACTTATATGAGGCCTACGGGGATTGGGAAAGCGATTATAAAGAGCAGTTCTTTCTTAGCGTTGAGGCTTTTCTACCCGGCGCCGGTGGTAAACTTCGTTTAACAGTTGCCGACGGCCTGCTGGAAAAACTGCAAAAAGAAGAATCCCAATTGCGCCATGCCAATAGACTGCCCAAGCCACTTACTCCAAAGTTTGTGAATGATGTTATTTCCACCGCCAACCCCATCGACCGGCTGTTCGAATTGATCAACCGTTACACCCGGACTCATATCACCCGGGAAATCGAATTCTTTACTCGATTTCAACAGGCGGCAGATACTGAGTTTACTATCCAGAACCTGGAAAAATTTCAGGCTTTGACCCATGATGCCGATGCCTGTGTCTTACGACTGGCCTACGGCAGCGGGTTTCACGCCATTACGGGCGATTACCGCTTCCCGGATCATACCTCGACGATTTACCGTCCGGATCAGTTGAATCAAACTTGGGACAGAAGTACCAGAAGCCGGAGACCGGCCCGCTACAAGTCCCGGAAAATTACCGGTAGTGACCTGGATACTACCGCTTTGGGGTACGTCAAATTAAGCAAAAGTCAATGAAGGAAATAGAAGATATCAAGCAGGAACTTCACGAATTACTGGAGAATGATCAACTGAAGCCGGCCCTGAAGATGATACGGGACATCCTGAATGAAGATGTTAAACGGCAGCACCAGCAGCTGATCATCAACACATTTCGTCGACTGAAAGTGAGTGCAAATGAAAAGCGCCTTGGCGAAATAACGAGGGAAGAATTCAATGTAGAGCAGAGTAATATTACCGGCATTATTTTAGACCTGATTGATAAATTAACTACAGATGATATTTCTGAACTGGATGTATTTCTCCAGGAAAATTATACGCCCATTATGGTGATCAGCGATACATCAACCGGAGTAGCCAAAATGAAGCAGTTCTTTAACCAGTTCTACTTCAAGCTGGTGGAATACCATGCCGGCAAGGTGCCACTAAGCAAGGACCGGCTTTCTCAATTCACTATCATTATTCTGGATGCTATGTACATTGAGGGCAACCGAATGCGTTATCTCAATCATTTGGAAGATCACTATCTACAACACGAAGGTCTGTTCTTTCTTTATTTTGGAAAAAGGCATACAACCTTTGAAGAGCCTGAATATGCCCATAAATTACACTTTTCAAACTCCGTTTTTTCCCTCTATGCCCGCATCAATGAAATGATGGATTATTTACGGCTGTATCGTACAGATAAAACCCTACCTAAAACAGACGATCATGTATAATAATGGCAATAGCTCTACCACCATCCGATTACTGGAAACTACCTTTAATCTGCCTTTACAAAATCGGAACATTTCACGCTGGCGTGGAGCATGGGCTGAGTTCGCAGGACTGGAAGCCGATCTATTCCATAATCACCATGGAGAGAAATCGTATTACTACAGGTATCCAAAGGTGCAATATCGTACTCGAAACGGTCAAGCATCAATTTTAGTTATTAATGAAGGGGTGGAGGCTCTGCAACATGTTTTGGCTAAAGGAAATTGGAAAATTACCTGGGATACCCATCCTTTTGTGCTTCAAATTGAAAAGCTGCAACTTAGAGAATATCAGGCCACTATGACAGATGATATGCGGCATTATCGATTGCGTCAATGGGTGCCGTTCAATGTGGATAATTTTGAACGCTGGAAGCATGCTGCTAACCTGATTGAGCGAGCGAATTTATTGAATCGGGTTTTGGTTGGACATATACTGGATTTTGCTACCGCTTTACAATGGCGTTTACCGGAGCGACTGGAGGTTGAATTACAAAATTTGCGCAACATCAGGTCAGTAAATATCCATGGCATTTCCCGTCCTGTTTTTGACATCGAGTTTACCGCTAATGTCTTACTTCCTCCCGCTATCGGCCTGGGGAAAGCAACCAGCCACGGTTTCGGTCAAACTTTTCCTCTCCGGACTTATAATCCGTCATTCAAAGATGATCGGAAGCATCACCTTCAGCTAGCGGATCATTACAAATAACCCACCATGAACCTCTCCATCCTCGCCGCCACCTTCGACCTCCCCCTCGAATCCCGCGACATTCCCCGCTGGCGTTCCGCCTGGGCGGAAATGGCCGGTTTTGAGCACGACCGCTTTCACAATCACAAGCCCGGGGATGAAGGCGTGATCTATCGTTATCCGCTGGTGCAATACCGGGTGCGCCGGGGAAGGGCTGCGATCATGGCGCTGGATCAGGCTACTATGGATGTTCAGCAGGCCCTTACGGCCAAAGCCTGGGAGATCACCTGGGACTACCAACCGCTCGAGATCGGATTGGAAGACCTGCGGCTGGAAACCTATGAACTTCATTTGGACCGGCAATCACATGAATATCGGCTACGGTCCTACCTCCCTTTTAACGATCGGAACTTTGATCGCTGGAATAAGGCACCGAATCTAATTGCCCGGATCCGTTTGCTGGAAAGCCTGATTGCCGGGCATTTACTCAATTTTGCGACCGGTGTAGGGTGGAAGATCCCAGGACGATTTGATGTTGAGTTACTTCACCTGGATCGAGCCTATACGCGCCCGCTACATGAAATCCAGCGACCGGCCTTTGATCTGGTCTTTAAAACCAATCTGTTTGTTCCGGCCGGGATCGGGTTGGGCAAGGGCGTAAGTCATGGATACGGGCTGCTATTACCTATGCGAAAAGAAGACATATGATACAGCTGTTGTCTGGGAAAATATCCATCGTCGACCCCTAATAGCAATTCCGGTTCCAATAAAAATAGCAAATAATAAATTGCTGACAACCAGTTTACTACATAATAATAAATAACAACTGTATAAAGCGAAGGAATTGTGCTTTTCGTAAACAATTGAATATCAAAACCATACCCGGTCGTCGATCCCCGCCCATCCACCACTTCTACCTCTTTTAAGATCATCCTCTTTATTACAGCCCGCTGACAACCAACAATCTATCAAATCGTCGACCCCATTGGTAAACACCCAAAATGGCCGCACCTGCCGTTTTGATGCCCCATATTGTATATGCTCTAATTTTATAGTACCTTGAAAATGAATTAGGTAAAAAAGCGACGGGTTGAAATCCAGGTAAGGTAGGACTGAGACTAAAAAAGAGAAAAATGGTGTTTTCATTCACTGAGTGTTGAAATCCAGGTAAGGTAGGACTGAGACATGATTAAGATGTGGAAAGAAGCTGAAGCTTTGGTTGAAATCCAGGTAAGGTAGGACTGAGACGAAATGGCACGGTTGTCGGCAGATACCTCCGATCTAGTTGAAATCCAGGTAAGGTAGGACTGAGACTTGTCCACTCTGGTAAGCCCTACCCTTCCTTCTGTGTTGAAATCCAGGTAAGGTAGGACTGAGACGCGGTAAGAAACGTAAGTGGAGTTGATCTATTCTTGTTGAAATCCAGGTAAGGTAGGACTGAGACAAGAGCAAATCATTGCCAATGTAATGGGCTATTACCCGTTGAAATCCAGGTAAGGTAGGACTGAGACCTGGAACCGGTTCTTCTCAGCCGAATGGATTTGTTAGTTGAAATCCAGGTAAGGTAGGACTGAGACATTGCCGGTTAAGGTCACGGCCAAATATTTTACCAGTTGAAATCCAGGTAAGGTAGGACTGAGACGTGTCTATGGCGACTGTAGTGTAATTAAAGGTATGGTTTGAAATCTAGATAAGGTAGGACGGATACACTATAACTT